>SCTT01000157.1 GCA_004322435.1 bacterium | reverse complement strand
CTCGGAGAGCGCCTTGCGCTCGGCCTCGAGGGCGTCGAGCGTCCCCTTGAGCTGGGCGGCGGCGGCCTCGTAGCGCTTCTGCGCGGCGTTCGCCTCGATGTTCGTCTCGAGGACGGCGCGGGTGCGTTCCTGCAGGCGCGAGAGGTTGTCGGCGACGCGGCGCATCGCCGTCTCGTTGGGGTTGTCGAGCTGCTTGAGCCACTCGGTGACCTGCCCCCGCTGGGCGGCGAGCTCGTCGGCCGTCTTCTTGAGGGAGTCCAGGTAGGTCTGGGCCGCGGCGGCCTCCGCGTCGAGCGCCTCGTCCGAGCGCGAGTAGATCTCCTCCAAGGTCGTGTAGTAGTCGTTGATGGAGGCGACGGTCGCGAAGGAGCCGCGGTCCCAGCCCTGCTTCTGCTTGAAGAGCGCCGCTCCCTCGGCGGCGATGTCCCGGACCCGGCCGTACACGCGCTCCTTGCGCGAGAACACGGCCTCGCCCGGCTCCGTGCGCGAGGTCACGTAGGCCAGGTCGGCGTCGAGGTCGGCGAAGGCCTCGTCGAGGACGGCCTGCGCGCGGGAGAGGAAGGCCTCGAAGACGGGGATCTGCTGTTCGAGGGACTCCCGGGAGGCCTCGGCGACGCCGTCCGAGAACAGGTACCGGGCCATCGCCTCGGTCAGAGACGCCCCGCCCCCGGTCAAAGACGAGGGGACCAGGCGCTTGACGGCGTCCAAGCAAAGGACGGCGGCGCGCTGGTGGGCCGAGAGGGTGGGGGAGGGCTGCGTGCCGACGGGGGCGACGCCGCCCTCCCCGCCCACGCCGAAGCCGCCCGCGCCCGCCGCGGCCTGCTCCGCGTCGCCGACGGCCTTCAGGGCCGAGGCCAGGTCCTGGATGAGGTGCGCGTCGGCGATGGCCTTCACCCGCGCGTTGCCGGCGGGGGTGTTGGCGGGGATGTCGGTGGGGAGCTTGTAGCGGGCGGCAAGGCCATGGCGCCCGGAGGTCAAAGAGTCCACCTCGGCCAAGATGCCGTTGACCTCGGCGCCCAGGCGGTTGATCTCGCCCGTGCGGCGCGCGTTCTCCTCGCGGAACTGCGCGATGCGCTTAGGCAGCGAGATCGGCATCAGCTCGCCGTAGACCTCTTCCGTGCCGGCGGTGTTCGGGTCCTTGTAGCGCCGCGTCTCGGACTGGAAGTCGGTCGCCAGCTGGCGGTACTCGGTGAAGCGCTTGCGCTGCTGCTCGACGCCCGCGCGGCCGGCCGCGGCGTCGCCCTCGGGGGCCCCGTTCGAGGCCAGGCTCCAGGGCATCGTGTTCTCGTAGGAGTTCGTGATGCGCTCCAAGAGGTTCTTCTTCTCGCGGTAGAGCGACGCGTAGCCGTCGCCGGTCCCCGCGGGGTCGGCGGTCTTGATGGAGTCGTTCTGGTACGGGACGAGGGTGCCCTCGAGGAGGGTCTTGAGCCCCTCGAGCATGGGCTTGAGCGTCCGGGTCAGAAGGGCGCGCTTGCGGTCGATCAAGGCCTGGCCGGCGGCGGCCGGGAAGCCCGCGCGGACGTAGGCCTCGTCGGCGGCCACGTCGTCCAAGAGCGCCCCCGTCCCCGCGACGGCCGCGCCGAAAGCCCGGCGCGCCTCGGGGAGGACCCGCCCGATGGCGTCGTCTAGGGCCTTCACCTTGGCCTCGGCCTCGCAGGCCCGGGCGACCGCGTCCGCCAGGAAGGGCAAGAGGCGCGCGGCCCCGATCTTCTCGATGGTGGCCTTGGTGCCCGCCTCGTCGTCGGAGAAATGCAGGCGCTCGAGCTGTCCCGCCCAGTCGGCCAAGGAGCCGCGCAGGTCTTCGGTGCTCCGGCCCGAGAGGGCGGGCAGGGAGCCGCCCGCCTCGGCCATCAGGCGCACCACGGCGTCCAAGTCGCGCGCGAAGCGGTCCGCGTCGCCCCGCGCCCGGTCGCGCTCCGAGCGCTGCTCGGCCCGGTATTCGACGGCCGAGCGCGGCACCGAGTCGCCGAAGTCGTCCAGCTCGCGGCCGGAGCCGGAGCCCAAGAGCGCGTCGACGTCCGAGAGCATCTTCGCGAAATCGTCCTTCTGCGTCCGCCAGAACTCGCGGCGCTCGGCGAGGATCGCGAGCGTCCGGGACGCGTCGGGGTTCGTCACGACGACCGAGGGCACGCCCGGGACGGCGATGACGAGGACGCCCGCGAACTCGACCGGCACGGAGTCCAGCTTGTCCTCGCCGTCGCGGACCTTGGCGAGGTAGTCCTCGACGCGCCGCACTTCGGAGCGCAGCTTGTCGAGCGAGAGCTTCGACACCGAGTCGCCGGAGTCGGGATAGCCGTGCTTGCGCCATTCGACGAGGCCGGGGAGGATGGCGAGCCGCCGGTCGTACTCGGCCGGGGCGGAGGCCGAGCGGCCGCGGTCCCGGGCGTCGATGAGCTGCAGGAGGCACTTCACGTCCGCCTTGTAGCGGGCGAGCCGCTCGGTGAGCCGCCCGGATTGGTCGCCCAGGCGGGTGAAGAGACCCTCGTTCTCCTTGGCGTCGGCGATCTTCTTCTCGACGGCCGCGTTCCACTCGTCCTTGCGGGCGGCGCCGCGGCGGGCGGCCTCGGCGGCCTCGCGGCTGGCGCGCCGGCGGTCGGCCACGGAGGCCAGCTTCTCGTCGAGGAGCGCGCGCATCCCCGCGATGGCCTTCTCGGCGGCGGTGATGACGTTCAGGCTGTAGGAGAGGTCCATCACCATCGCCAGGCGCGCGAAGTTCTTGCGGAACTCGAGCTGTTCCTTGCCGTTGCGGCGCTCGCGCAGCGCCCCGCCGCGCATCCGGTCGGCCAGAGCCAGCATCTGGCCCGCGGCGTCCCGCTGGCCGAGCTCGCCCTGCGCGCGCGTCTCCAAATCCGCGATGCGGCGCAGGCGGTCCTGCAGGGCGCGTTCGAGCGGCGTGCCGGCCAGGGGGGCCTGCGACGGAACCTCGGGCTTGCGCTCGCCCGAGAGGAGGCCGGCCAGCCGGCGGCGGGTCGCCTCGACGGCGGCCTCGGCGGCCTCGCCGGGGTCGAGCGGGGCGGCGAGCCCGTCGGAGGGGGCCAGGACCTGGTCGTAGCGGCGCACGAGCTCGGAGACCGCGTCGGCCTCGCGCGAGGCCCCGGCGCCCCCGAGCGCCCCCCGCTGGCCGAGCTTGCCGAGGAGGTCTAAGTCGTCGCGGGCGCGGCGCAGGTCCTCGA
>SCTT01000156.1 GCA_004322435.1 bacterium | reverse complement strand
GGGGCATCAACCGCAACGAGCCGGGCGTGATGCTCCTCATCCATAACGCGAAGGACCCCATCAAGGTCGTCGGCGGCGAGACCCTCTCGCGCCGGCCCGTGATGGGTGCCGACATCATCGCCGCCATCGTCACCGACGGCGAGCAGACCTACGTGCTGCGCGGGCCGACCTTGGCCGCGCTGGCCGCCTCGTCAAAGCGCTGGAAGGACTTCGTCGTCTCCGAAGCCCGCGCCGGCCGCATGGCTCCCTTCGACCACTGGGAGCGCATCCAAACCCGCTTCACTCCAAATTAGGGACAGTCCCCTATTTGTAGCTACAGATTAGGGACTGTCCCCTATTTGGAGTTTTAGAAGGTGAGGACGAGTTTGCCCGTGGTGGAGCCGGACTCGAGGGCTTGGTGGGCCTTGGCGACGTCGGCCACGGGGAAGGCGGTGACCTTCGGGGGGCGGACCTTCCCTTCCTTCACCCAGGCGAGCATCTCGCCCATGGCTTGCGAAGCGAGGTCCGGCTTGTTGAAGAGATAGACCACGTTGAAGCCCGCCACCGACCGGTTGAGGCGGGTGAGCTCCAGCGGGTTGAAGGACGGCATCCGGAAGTAGCCGTAGGCCATCCCCAGCCGGTTGGCGCGGTCGCGTCCGCGCGAGAGCATGTCGGCGAAGCCATAGACGACGAGGCGCCCGCCCGGGGCCAGTCGGTCATAGCCGGGGCGCAAGGTCGAGACGCCGTTGGCGTCGAAGACCGCGTCGAAGCCGTGCGGCGCCGCCGCGTCCACCGCGCTCCAGAAGCTGCCCCCCTTGTCGCGCACGACCACCGCTTCGGCGCCCAGCTCCTTGGGCACGCCGACCTTGTCGGCGGAGCCGACCACGGCCACCGTGCGGCATTTGGCCACCTTGGCGAGCTGGACGAGCGCCGTGCCGACCCCCCCCGCCGCCGAATGGACCAAGAGGGTCTCGCCCGGATGCACGCGCGCGGCGCGGTGCAGCGCGTACCAGGCCGTCAAAAAGACCGCGGGGAAAGCCGCGGCCTCCTCGAAGGACCAGCCCGTGGGAGCCAACCAGACCTGGTGGGCGTCCACCGCCAGCGAGCTCGAGTAGCCGCCGAAGCGGGTGATGCCGACGACCTTGTCGCCGTTCTTGAAGCCCGCGCCGGGGCTGACGCCGTCCACCTCGCCGGAGAACTCGAAGCCCGGGGTGATGGGATAGCGGCCCTTGGCGGCGTCGTAGTGGCCCATCCGGACGATGCAGTCGGCGTAGTTGACGCCCGCGGCGCGCACGCGCACGCGCACCTGGCCGGCTCCGACGACCGGCTCCCGCTCCTCGACGACCTCGAGCGCGGAGTGCCCGCCCGGCTTTCTGACGACGACGCGCTTCATGGGGACGATTCTAGCATTTGATAGAATTCGGGACTGTGAGCGACCTCCGCGAGAAGTTCCTGACCTATTTCGACCGCAAGGCCCACCATCACACGGCCTCCTCCGCGCTGGTCCCCGAGGGCGACCCGACCCTCCTGTTCACCTCGGCCGGCATGGTCCCCTTCAAGCCGTATTTCCTCGGGCAGAAAGGAGGCATCGACCGCGCGACCTCCTGCCAGAAGTGCTTCCGCTCGACCGACATCGACCGCGTCGGCACGACGCTGCGCCACCTCACCTTCTTCGAGATGCTCGGGAACTTCTCCTTCGGCGACTACTTCAAGGAAGAGGCGGTCGCCTACTGCTGGGACTTCCTCGTGAACCACGCCGGGATCGACCCCAAGCGCCTCTATCCCACCGTCTTCAAGGAGGACGCCGAGGCCGAGGCCTTCTGGAAGAAGGTCGGCGCCCCGAACGCCCCCGTCCGCCTGGGCGAGGACACGAACTTCTGGGCGATGGGTCCCACCGGACCCTGCGGTCCCTGCTCCGAGGTCTACTACGACCTGGGCCCCGAGTTCGGCTCGGGTCCCGAGGACCGGGTCGGCGGGGACGGCGACCGCTACCTCGAGATTTGGAACCTCGTATTCATGCAGTTCGACCGCCAGCTCGGCGGCGCGCTCAAGCCCCTCCCGAAGAAGAACATCGACACCGGCATGGGCCTCGAGCGCCTGGCGATGGTCGTCGAGGGCAAGGCCAGCCCGTTCCAGACCTCCCTCTTCGAACCCATCCGCGCCGCCGCGGCCGACGTCATCGGCGTGCCCGCCCCCAGCTCGGCCTCGGCCGCGACCGAAGCCGAAGTGGCGATGGCCTACCGCATCATCTCGGACCACGTCCGGGCGTCCGTGATGCTCGCCTCCGAAGGCATCATCCCCTCGAACGTCGAGCGCGGCTACGTGCTGCGCCGGCTCATCCGCCGCGCCTCCCGCTATGGGCGCCTGCTCGGCGCCAAGGACCCCTTCCTCCACAAACTCGTCGGCCCCGCGCTCGGCGTCTTCAAGTCCCAGTATCCCGAGCTGGCCGCGGCGCGCACTCAAGTCGAGGAGACCCTCAAGGCCGAGGAGTCGCGCTTCCTCGAGACCCTCGAGGTCGGCGAGCGCGAGCTCGGCGAGCTGCTCTCCCACGGCGCCAAATACCTCCCCGGCAAGGAGACCTTCAAGCTCTACGAGACCTACGGCTTCCCCTTCGAGCTGACCCGCGAGATCTGCGCCCGCAAGGGCGTCGCCGTCAGCCAGGAGGAGTTCGACGAGGCGGTGACGGCGGCCGCCGACGTCGCCCGCAAGGGCTCCGGCGCCGCCTACGTCGGAGACCTGGCCACCGCCCCCTACCAGAAGCTCCTGCAGGAGAGCCCCGGCCTGCGCGCCGAGTTCACCGGCTACAAGAAGCTCGAGGAGCAGACCCAGATCGTCACCATCCTCCGGCACGTGAAGACCGACTCCGGCGTGCGGGTGGAGACGGGCCCCAAGGTGGAGCTCGGCCCCGGCGACGAGGGCGAGGTCATCTTGCTGCGCTCCCCCTTCTATCCCGAGGGCGGCGGCCAGGTCGGCGACAAGGGCAAGCTCATGGACGACGTCCTCGAGGGCAAGCTCCTCGCCGACGTCCACGACACCCAGAAGCCGCTCCCTCAGCTCATCGTCCACCGCGTCACCGCCGCCCGCACCCTGCGCGTGGGCATGCGCGTCAAAGCCTCGGTCAACCCCGAGTCCCGGCGCACGACGGCCTACCACCACACGGCGACGCACCTGTTAAACGAGGCCTTAAAGCGCGTCCTGGGCCCCAACATCCGTCAGGCCGGCTCGCTCGTGGCCCCCGACCGGCTGCGCTACGACTTCACGCACCAGAAGCCTCTGAGCAAAGAGGAGATCTCCAAGGTCGAGGCCATCGTCAACGAGGCCATCAAGGCCGACTACCCCGTGCAGCCGATGGAGCGCGCCGCCGACGACATCAAGGCGCTGGGCGCGACGGTCCTTTTGGGCGAGAAGTACGGCGACAAGCCGCGCTTTTTGCTCATCGCCAAGGGCGGCTGGGACAACCCCGCCGACCGCTTCAGCCTGGAGCTCTGCGGCGGCACGCACGTGCAGAAGACCGGCGAGATCCAGACCTTCAAGATCATCAAGGAATCCTCGGTGGCGGCCGGCATCCGGCGCATCGAGGCCGTGGCCGGGCCGGCCCTCGAGGAGCTCGCCCGGCGCGAAGAGGCGGCCGACCGCGAGGCCTTGAAGGAGCTCATCCTCAAGTTCGTCATCCTGACCTCGAAGATCCAGACCGTCACCAACAAGCCCTACCACTCGGTGCTGACGAACATCCAAGACCCGGACATCGCCCCCATCGCCGAGGTCCGCAAGCACCTGCCGGAGCTGCGCGAGCTCGAGAAGAGCCTCGAGGCCCAGCTCGCCCAGTTCAAGCGCGACAAGCTGATGCAGCAGGCGGAGCTCGGCCAGGTCACGCTCGACGTGGGCGGACGCCGGCTCGCGGCCCAGAAGTTCGACGCCGCCGAGCCGCAGACCTTGCGGGCCATCTCGGACCGGCTCAAGCGTGAGATGGGCTCCGGCGTCGTCTTCTTGGGCTCGCTCGACGCCAACAAACTCTCCTTCGTCGTCTCCGTCACGCAGGATTTGACGGAGAAGGGCCTCGACGCCGGCGCCATCGCGAAGGCCGTCTGCGAGCTGCAGGGCGGCAAGGGCGGCGGCCGCAAGGACTTCGCCCAGGGCGGCGGGCCGGACTACGACTGGGAAGAGCTCGTGACCAAGGTGAAGGCCTTGGTGGCGCCGAAGTAGCCGGTGTCAGACTTGCAGAAATTCCAGTAATCCCCCTCGCGACTCGGACCGGAGGCTCCTATGGCTGGACATCAGACGGTCGCGAGAAAGCTCGAAGCCCTCGAGCGACTCCTCCTCGAACCCGAGGTCCGTCGGGACTCGGACGCGGTCGGGGCCCTGCTGGCCGACGACTTCGTCGAGATAGCGGCGAACGGGCAGGTCTACGACAAGGCGCAGATCGTCGCCATC
>SCTT01000155.1 GCA_004322435.1 bacterium | reverse complement strand
GGCCGCGGCCCTGCCGGCCGGGACGGCGGGCGCGTGGGCGGCCGCGACGGCGCTCGGGACGGCGGCGGGGGAGAGCAGAGGCGAGGGGGCGGCGGGCAGGGGGAGGACAGGAGCGGCCGCGGGCGCCGTCAGGGCCGGGGCTGAGGCGGCGGCGCCCGAGAGGGGGGCTGCGACGCGGGCCGGGGCCTCCAACGGGGCCGCGGCCTTGGTCTGGGCCAGGGCCGGGGCGGCCAACGCGGCCGACAGCAGAAGGGACAGAAGCTTGGTCATCGGGGGGCTCCGGGACGGCTCCTAATTCTATGAATGTAGCCG
Organism: bacterium; assembly: GCA_004322435.1. GTDB lineage: Bacteria > Elusimicrobiota > Elusimicrobia > UBA1565 > UBA1565 > SCTT01. The sequence goes on along the minus strand of SCTT01000155.1, from coordinate 19,970 downwards.
GAAAGCTCCATTGACGCTAATCAGCCCCGGGGTTTGACGCGAACCAGGCCTGGCCCGAGCGTCCCTCGAGCAGGGCGGCGCCGGCGACGTTGACGGCCGCGACGCCGGCAAGGATGGCGGCCATCCGCGCCCAGGGCCGGCCTTCCTCGCGGCGCGAAGCCGTCAGGCGCACGGCCGTCGTCAGCCACACGAGGGCTCCGGCCGCGAGGGCGGCCTGGAGGATCCGGCGGCTCACCGGAGTCCGCAGGAGCAGGCCCGCTGGGGCGGCGGCCAAGGCGGCCGCGAGCAGCACGTGGCCGCCGCGGAGGAAGTGGGCGGCGAGGAGCCAAAGGCCTAGGCCGGCGGGCAGCAGGCGCCAGAAGGGCATGCTTTCGGGGGTTGAAACACTCTTGCCGGAGCCCATAGGAGGGGGCGGGGCAGGAGAGCTAGAATCCGCGCAGTGGACAAAGACTCCGGGCCGGCCGCCAGCGCGCTCGCGCTGACGGTCATCGCGCTGATGGCGGCCCAGCTGTTTTGGCGCCTCGGCGAGTTCCCGGGCCTGCATGGCGACGAGGCCTGGGTCGGGCTCTTCGCGCTGCGCCTCAAGGCGCGGGGCCTGTACACCCCTCATGAGATGAACACCTACACGGGGGCGCTCTACGCCTGGCTGCTGCCCCCCGTCTTCGACCGGTTCGGCTTTTCCGTGCGCAGCCTGCGGCTGGTGGGAGCCGTCGCCAACCCGCTGGCGTGGCTGGTCCTCTGGGGGGCGGTGCGGCGGACGGCCGGGCCGCGGGCCGGCTTGGTCTGGGCTTTGCTGGCGGCCGCCTCGGGCATCATCGTGCTCAAGTCCAGGGTCGCCTGGGAGGTCTACGCCCTGCAGCCGCTGCTGGCGGCGCTGACGCTCGCCGCGGCGTTGCGGCTCGCCGACGGGGGCGGGCGGCGTTGGGCCCTCTTGCTGTTCGCGGCCAGCCTGCTCGGCGTCCAGAACCACTTCATCTTCCTCTCGCTCCCGCTGGCGCTGGCCGCTGCGGCGGCGCTCCTGGGGGCGCGCCGTCCGGCGGCGGGATTGCCGTTCCTGCCGGCCGCGCTCGTGAACGTCGCGCTGTGCGGCGCCCTCTTCGCGGTCAAACCTTGGCTGACCGAGGCCGGCTGGCCCGCCGTTCGGGCGCCGCTCTTGGCGGCGTTCTGGCTCTCGCCGTTGGCCGCCTTGGCGGCTCTGCCCGCCGCCGAGCGGCGCCGCGGCGAGCTGGCGGCGTTCCTCGCCTCCGGACGGATTGCGGCCGCCGTGCCCTGGCTCCGGCGCGGGCTCTTCGGGCTCCTGGCCGTGAGCCTCTGGTTCCACGCCTTGGCCTTCGTCGAGATCCAATCGGGGGTGGCGGTCGCCCAGCGCCTGGGGTCGCTGCCGGTGCCATGGGCGCTGGCTCTCCCGCTCTACGCCTGGGGCGCGGCCGTCCTCTGGGCGGCGTTGTCGGACTCCTGGGCCCGCCTCGAGGACGGCGGGTTGGGCCTGGCTCCCGGGGCCGCCCTGCTGGCCGCCCTCCCCGTCGCCTACGCGGCCCTCTTCGTGCTCTTCCGGAACACGAGCTCCATCCGTTACTACGTCCTCCCCTGCCATGTGCTCCTGGCCGCTCTGGCGGCTTCGTGGCCGCGGCGTCCGTCGCTCCGGAGCCCCCGGGCGCTGGCCGCGGCGGGGGCGGGCGGTCTCGGCGCCGCCGTCGTGCTGGCGCTGGCCGTCCTGGGGCCTCCCGACCGGCCGCCGCTCCGGTTCCGCGTCGGCTGGCACCGCGAGAAATCCCACGACTTCCTCGACAAGCGGCCGGTGTGGGAGGCCCTCGAGGCGCGGCGGCTCTGCATGCTCCGGCAAGACGACAGCATGATCGACATCCCCTTCTTCTTCCGCCAGGTGGAGAAGGAGACGCCGGACTGCGACCGCTCCCGGCCGTTCCGCGCCGTCTATTGCACGGATTGCTCCCGTCCGCCCTACATCCTTTTGCTAGAGTGACGGCGTCGGCCCGGAAGGGCCGGCCAGAGAGCGGCAGAGGAACCCGGTGAGAGTCCGGGGCTGCCCCGCAACGGTAAAGCTCCCTTCAAGGGAGATGAGCCCGGTCGACTCCGCTCCTGAATCCTCGAGGGAGGTCCTATGACCCCGCTTGGTCCCGCCGTCCTCGCCGTCCTGTTCGCCGCGTCTTCCGCCCAAGCCGCTCCCGTGCTGACCGTCTCCGACGGCGGCTGGCGCACTCCGGTCCACAGCGCCAACCGTCTGCCCGACGCCCCGACGACCGCCGAGCGTGTCGCCGGGGCGGTCGCCGTCTTCGACCGCGCCGCCATCGTCCGCTCCGGGGCCCGGACGCTTCCCGAGCTCCTCGGGCGCATCGCCGGCGTCAACGCCTTCGACGCGAACGGCAACGCGTTCCAGCCGACCCTCGACATGCGCGGCTTCAACGCCCAGCCCGTCCCGGCGACCGCGGTGCTCGTGGACGGCGTGCGCGTCAACGAGCCGGACTTCGGCCAGGTCAACTGGCAGCTGATCCCGCTCGGGGACGTCGAGCGCGTCGAGGTCCTGCCCGGACCCGCGACGCTCTTCGGGCGCGGCGCGATGGCCGGAGTCTTGAGCGTCACGACCCGGCGCCCCGCGCGCGGCGAGGCCCTCACCGCCGAGACCGGCGCGGAGGGCGGGTCTTTCGGACGCCGCAAGGGCTGGGCCGCCGCGCAGGGGACCGCGCGGGCCCTCGACTGGCGCGTCCACGCCGTCCAGGAGCGCGAGGACGGCTGGCGGCACCAGTCCGAGGGGGACGTGAAGACGGCGCGCCTCAAGCTCGGCTGGCGCCCGGACGCGGACTCCGACGTGGCCGTCTCCTACGAGCGCGCCGCCGACCGCCTCCGCCAGGGCGGCTCCATCATCGGCTCGGAGCTGGCCGAAGACCCGACCCGGAACGTGTCCAAAGTGGAGACCGTCTCGCACCTCGACATGGCCGTCGTCGAGGCCCGGCGCGCGCTGCCCGGGGACCTGTCGCTGTCCGTCAACGGCTCCTTCCGCGCCCGGCGCGAGGACACCCCGCAGAACAAAGGGCGCACGACGCTGTCGAAGGGTCTCTCGAACATGGCCTCCCGGGCCGGGACCGTGCAGCTCTCGCGCTCCGGGGAAGCCTTGGGCCGGGCCTACACGCTGACGGCGGGAGGCGAGGCGGCGCGCAGCGTGGCCGCCTCGGAGAGCTTCTCCTCCGGCTTCGACAGCCGGACCCGGGTCCGCGACACCGCGTCGGCGGCGTTCGCGCAGGCGGTCTTCGACCTCGTCCCGGAGCGGCTGACCGCCACGGCGGGGGTCCGCTACGACGAGAACCATTACGACTATGAGTATTGGGACTCGTTCACCGCGTTCTTCCGCGGGCGCACCGCCTACCACCGCTCCTCGCCCAAGTTCGGCCTGACCTACAACCCGCATCCGCGCTGGACGACCTACGCTTCCTACGCCGAGGCGTTCCGGGCTCCGACCGCCAACGAGCTGACGCCGCTGGGCAACGGCAAGGGCCAGCTGCTCAACCCGGTGCAGGTGAAGACCTACGAGGCGGGGCTGCGCGGCCGGCCGGCCGACGGCTGGACGCTCTCCGCCGCGGTCTACCGCGGCGACGCCATCGACGAGGTCTATTTCGACCCTACGGTGGCCGTGCCGGTCGGAGGCCGCAACGTGAACCTGCCCCGCACGCGCCGCTACGGCACGGAGGAGGCTGTTTCCTGGGAGGGGGAGCGTTGGGGAGCGAGCGCCGGGCACGCCTGGACGCGCGCGGAGTTCGCCTCCGAGATCGCGCTGTCGAAGGCCCCGTTCGTGGCGAACCAGCTCGTCGGCAAGGGGGACTCCCTGCCGATGGTGCCCGAGCACCGCGGGACGCTCGAGGTCTCCTACAAGCCGGCGGCCGGGTGGCGCGTCGCCACGGACGGGCTCTGCGTGGGCACCCAGAACATCCTGGGCGACGAGGCCAACCAGGAGCGCCTGCTGCCGTCCTACTGCGTGGCGAACCTGGGGGTGTCTCTCGAGCGCGGCGCCTGGTCGTTGGGGCTGCGCGGCACGAACATCACCGACGCCCGCTACTCGACGCGCGCCATCCTGTCGTCCTTGAGCGGGCGGGCGGAGCGCTTCTACGTGCCGGCCCCCGGCATCGGCGCCGGGGCCTCGGTGGCGTACCGCTGGGGCGCGGAGAAGGCGGCGCCGACGGCGCGCCGGAAGACCGGGGGTTACGAGGTCGTCCGAAGGGCCATGAACTGAGGCCCGTTAGAACTCCAGGGGTCAGGCCCCTGGAGTTCTAACGTCGGGAGTTTACGCGCTTCGGGCGCGTGGGTTCGAGGATTGTCAAAATCGACAATCCTCGAACCTCCCCTCCGTGAACGGCGGAGCGAGAGTCCAAAACGGATCCGTACAGTTGAATTGATGGCCTGATTTCGAGTTCTACGAATTGAATTGCGATGGAATCACAGTGATTTTCAACTTAGCCTAGGCTAAGTATGAGTTCAATTTAGAAGTGCAACACTCGGCTTCCGCCGTTCATTGAAGGGAGGTTCGAGAATCGCGGTCGTAAGCGATTCTCGAACCCACGCGCCCGAAGCGCGTAAATTATTCCGTGGAGAGTCTGGACGGTCGGCCGCTCACAGCAGGCTTCGCGGCGCTTCGAGCCGTTTGATCAGCGCCGTGGTGAACCGCGCGGCCTCCGCGCCGTCCAGGACGCGGTGGTCGAAGGAGAGCGCCACGTTCATCATCGTCCGGACGACGACGGCCCCGTCGCGCACGACCGGCCGGGGCTGCATCTTCATGAGCCCCAAGATGGCCGTCTGCGGGTGCAGGATGATGGGCGTCGCGAAGAGGCCGCCGATGGGGCCGATGTTCGTGACGGTGAAGGTGCCGCCTTGGAGGTCCGAGAGCGCGAGCTTGTTGTCGCGCGCCTTCTGGGCGAGCGCGCCGATCTCGGCGGCGATGTCCCAGACGGACTTGGACTCGGCGCGCTTGACGACCGGCACGTAGAGCCCGGTCGGCGCCGACACCGCGATGCCGAGGTTGTAGTACTTCTTGTGGACGATCTCCTGCTTCTCCTCGTCTAAGACCGCGTTGAGTCCGGGGGTCTCCGCCAAAGACAGGGTCAGCGCCTTGCAGACGAAGGCGAGCGGGGAGAGCTTGACGCCCTTCGCCTCGGCCTCGCCCTTGAGCTCGGCGCGCAGCGCTTCGAGCTCGGTGAGGTCGGCCTCGTCGAAGTGCGAGACGTGCGGGATGGTCCGCGCGGACTGGACCATCTTCTCGGCGGTGCGGCGGCGGATGCCGATGAAGCGGACGCGCTCTTCGGGAAGGACTTCGGGGGCGGGCGTCTCAGCCATCGATCTCGAGGAGGACGGCGCCGACCTTCACCTTGTCGCCTTCCTTGGCGTGGAGCTTGTGGACCTTGCCGGCTTTGGGGCAGGGGATCTCGACCTCGGCCTTGTCGGTGAGGACCTTGACCATCGGCTGGTCCTCGGCGACCGCGTCGCCTTCCTTCACGAGCCAGGTCACGACCTCGCCCTCTTCCAACCCTTCCCCGAGGTCCGGCAGCTTGAACTCGAACATGGTGTTTCCTCTCAGACGGCCTGGCGGCTCAGGAGCTTCTTGACGCCCCGGACGACGCGGTGCGCGTCGGGGATGTAGTACTTCTCGAGCTGGAACAGCGGCTGGCGGATGTCCCAGGCGCCGACGCGCTGCACCGGCGCGCGCAGCTTGTGGAACAGCCGCTCGTGGATGAGCGCCCCGACCTCGGCGGCCCAGGAGCCCGTGTTCGGGGCCTCGTGGGCGACGAGCGCGCGGCCGGTCTTCTCGACGGAGGCGGCGATGCCGGCCCAGTCGAGGGGCGTGAGCGTGCGCAGGTCGACGACCTCGCAGGACACGCCCTCCTTCTCGAGCTCCTCGGCGGCCTTGAGGCAGGTGTGGACCATCGCGCCCCAGCTTAAGACCGTGATGTCGGTGCCCTCGCGGGCGACGCGGGCCTTGCCGATGGGCGTCTCGAAGTAGGCGTCCGGCACTTCGCCCTTGACGGTGCGATAGAGGCGCTTGGGCTCGAAGTACACCACGGGGTCGGGGTCGTTGATGGCGGCGATCAAGAGGCCCTTCGCGTCCTCGGGGGTCGACGGGATGACGACCTTGATGCCCGGGGTGTGGGTGAAGTACGCCTCGGGGCTCTCCGAGTGGTGCTCGGGGGCGTGGATGAGGCCGCCGTGAGGCGCGCGCAGCACGAGCGGCAGGCTGTTGCGGCCCTGGGAGCGGTTGCGCATGCGGCCGAAGTGGCAGATGACCTGGTCCATCACCGCGGGCAGGAAGCCGTCGAACTGGATCTCGCAGACCGGGCGCATGCCGGCGAGCGCCAGGCCCACCGTGCAGCCGACGATGCCGAGCTCGGCCAGCGGGGTGTCCACGACGCGCTCGGCGCCGAACTGCTTCTGAAGCCCCTCGGTCACGCGGAACACGCCGCCGTTGAGCCCCACGTCCTCGCCCAAGACGACCACGCGCGGGTCCTTCTCCATCGCCTGACGGAGGCCGTCGTTGATTCCCTGCAGGAGGTTCTTCTGTGCCATGGGGTCCTCGGTTACGGGAAGCGGCCTTCGGCGGGAGGGAGCTCGGGGAGCTCCGCGCGCGACTGCTTCTCGCGCAGGACCTCCTCCAGCTCGGCGCGCTGCTCGACGAGCATCCACGGCGCCACGGCGTAGTTGTTGGCGAACATGTCGAGGGGGTTGGGCTTCGGGAAGGCCTCGTAGGCCTTCACCTCCTCGACGATCATGGCCTCGGCGTCCCTGAGCGCCGCCTCGACGTCGGCGTCCGTCAGGAGGCCTTTGGCCTTGAGGTACTTCGTGTAGCGGGACAGCGGGTCCTTCGCCTTCCAGCCCTCGACCTCGGCGGCCGAGCGGTAGCGGGAGGCGTCGTCGGCGGTGGTGTGGTGGCCCATCCGGTAGGTCAGGCACTCGATGACCGAGGGGCCCTCGCCGCGGCGGCCGCGCGTCACCGCCTCGCTGACGGCCTTGTAGACGGCCAGCGCGTCGTTGCCGTCGACCTGGAGGCCGTGGGCGCCGTAGCCGAAGGCCTTCTGGGCCAAAGTCTCGGCGGCGCACTGCTGGGCGCGGGGGAGCGAGATGGCCCACTGGTTGTTCTCGATGAGCATGATCAGCGGCAGCTTGTGCACGCCCGCGAAGGTCAGCGCCTCGTGGAAGTCGCCCTTCGAGGAGGCGCCGTCGCCGAGCCAGCAGAGCGCGACGGCGTTCGTTTTCTTAAGCTTCTCCGCCCAGGCCAGGCCGGCGGCCTGCGTCATGTGGGAGCCGACGGGGATGGCGAAGATGAGGTCGTTGTTCTCGGTCGGGAACCGGACGCCGCGGTCGTCGCCGCCCCAGTAGAGCAGGCTGTAGCGCAGCTGCATCCCGCGGGCGAAGTAGGCGCCCTGCCCGCGGTAGGTGGGGACGAGCCAGTCCTTGGGTTCGAGGCAGCAGGCGGGCACGATCTGCGTCGCTTCCTGGCCGATGATCTGGGGGTAGGTGCCGAGGCGCCCCTGGCGCTGGAGCTTGAGCGCGCGCTCGTCGAAGGCGCGGATGGAGACCATCTTGCGGTAGATCTCGAGGAGCTTCTCCTTGGGGGCCTTGGGCTCGAGGGCCGCGTCGGCCCGGCCTTCGACGTCTAGGATTTCGAGGCGCTGGGTCTTGGCCTCGTGGACGGTGGTGAGGGGCATGGGTCCTCTCTGGTCGGCGGAGGCCATTGTCCGATTTAAGGCGTCCTCGAATCAAGTTGTATACTCGGCGCATGAAGACCTTTCCTTATATAACCCTCGCCGCGCTGCTCGCGGCCGTGCCCGTCCGCGCCGCGGAGGGCCTGCCGCCCGACTTCGAGCTGGTGCAGACCGCCCCGGCGGAGACCGACCTGGCCGACCCCGCGCTGCGCTCCGCCGCCGACGTGTGGGCCGAGCTCTTCGACCGCGCCGGCCAGTACATCGACATCGAGCAGTTCTACGTGACGCTCAAGGACGGCGAGCCGACCGACCGGGTCGTCGCGGCGCTCAAGCGCGCCGGCGAGCGCGGCGTGCGCATCCGCTTCCTCATCGAGAAGAAGTTCGAGAAGAACTCCGCGGAGAGCCTCCCCGCCCTCAAGGCCATCCCGAACCTGGAGCTGCGCATCCTGGAGTTCTCGAAGGTCAAGGACGACGGCATCATCCACGCGAAGTTCATCGTCGTGGACGGCCGCGAGGCCTACGTCGGGTCCCAGAACTTCGACTGGCGGGCCTTAAAGCACATCCATGAGATGGGCCTGCGCACGACCGAGCCCTCCGTCGCGGCCGGCGCGGACGCGGTCTTCGAGCACGACTGGAAGGCCGCCGGGCTCCTGGCCGAGGGCAAGCCGGTCCCCGCCCTGCGCACCGAGCCGGTGGCGGCCTCGACCTCCGCCCGCGCCGTGCTGGTGGCCAGCCCCTGGGCCTTCGACCCGGACGGCGTGGGGGACTCCCAGGGCGAGCTGGTACGCCTGATCGGGACGGCGGAGTCCGACCTCGAAATCCAGCTCCTCAACTACGCCCCGCTCACGCGCAAGAAGCGCTTCTACCCGCCGCTCGACAACGCGCTGCGCGAGGCGGCGGCCCGCGGCGTCAGGGTGCGCCTCTTGGTCTCGCACTGGAACACCGACAAGCCCGGGGTCGACTGGCTCAAGAGCCTGGACCTGGTCCCGGGCGTCGAGGTCCGGGTCATCACGGTCCCGGCGGCCAAGGAGGGCTTCATCCCGTTCGCCCGGACCGCGCATTCCAAGTATATGGTCGTGGACGGCAAGACCCTGTGGCTCGGCACGAGCAACTGGGAGGGCGGCTACCTCGACAACTCGCGCAACCTGGAGCTGGTGGTGCGCGAACCGGCGCTCGCGGCCCAGGCCCGCGCCGTCCATCAGCGGCTGTGGGGCTCGGCGTACACCGCCCCGCTGGACGCGGCGAAGGACTACCCGGCCGTCAAGAAGGGGTAAGGAAGCATTGCCAGACCCGCATAACCCCGCTAAACTGGGGCGACCGGTACCCTAAGAGGCAAAGATGCCCTACAAGGTCCTCATCGTAGACGACTCGCCCGTCCTGCGGATCATGCTCTCCGAGATGCTCAAGTCGCTCGGCCACACCATCGTCGGCGAGGCGGACTCCGGGGCGGGGGGCTTAAAGGCCTTCAAGGAGAAGAAGCCGGACCTGGTGACCCTCGACATCTCGCTTCCCGACGAGAACGGGCTCCAGGTGCTCGAGAAGCTGCGCAAGCTCGACCCGTCGGCCAAGGTCATCGTCGTGACGGGCAACGACCAGAAGGCCGTCGAGGACAAGGCGATGTCGCTCAAGGCCCTGGGCGTCCTCCACAAGCCCTTCGACGAGGCCGAGTTGGCGGCGATGGTCGAGAGGGTCGGGGCCCGGAAGTAGATGAACCTGAGCGTCCGGGAGATGGAGCGCATCCAGGCCCTCATCGAGGAGGGTGTCGTGCGCTCCACCGACCGCCTCGGCAAGCTCTCGCGCACGCAATGGGGCGTGATGTCCTCGAGCACCAACGAGATCCCCGCGGTACGCCTGCTGTCCTGGTTCCAACGCGCCAAGGAGCAGCATGTGGCCGCGACGCTGCGGGCGCCCGGCGAGATCCCCACCGAGGCCGTCCTAGTCTTCTCCGCCAAGAGCGCCGAGGCCGTCGCCGAGGCGGTCACCAAGCCCTGGGCCGCCCAGATGAAGGCCCTGCCGAACCTGGTGGAGCTCACCATCGGCGAGGTGTCGAACATCCTCGCGCAGAGCGTCATCGGGGCGCTGGCCGACCAGTTCGAGAAGACCGTCATCTTGTCGGTGCCCGAGGTCAGCCGCGGCACGAAGGTCGAGCTGATGAGCCGCGCGCTCGACCGCTACGACGGGCGCAAGGACGTGCTGCTGATGTCCCACGTCGAGATGTACTCAAACGACCTGGCCGCGGACTGCTCGATGGTCCTCATCGTCGACTCCGCCACGCTGCAGAGCCTGGTCAAGACCCAGCCCGTCTAGGGGGGAACTTTCTGGTCGGGGGGGTGTCCTTCCCATGATGCGCCGAGCCATCGCCGCCGTCCTTCTGTCTATCCTGCCGGCTGGAGCCTCCGCCATGCCTACCATCGCCGACGCCGACGCGAAGTTCGCCAAGGGCCTCAACCAGGAGGCGCTCGCGCTCTACGAGGCGGTACTCTCGAGCGGGCCGGAGGCCGACCGTCCGAAGGCCCTGTGGCGCGCGTGCGAGGCGGAGGCTCTCCTGTTCCGCTATGGCTCCGCCTACGAGCGCCTGCGCGCGGCGGAGTTGCCGGGGGGCGCCGCCTGGGGCTCGCGCTTTCTTCTCCTCAAAGCCGAGCTCGGCCGCGAGTATCTGACCCAATACGGCGACAGCCAGCCCGAAGACGTCGAGGAGGGGGCCTCCGACGCCTTCCGGCTCACCGAAGACCAGCTGCGCGCGGGCGTCGACGCGGCCTTCCAGAAGCTCTGGACCCGGCGCGAGGACCTGGCCGCGGTCCCCATCGAGGACGAGTCTTACGTCGTGGAAGCCGACAAGGCCGACCGCGCGCGCTACCCGACGTTCCTGGACTTCGTGGTGCTGCGCTGGACGAACTACCTGCTCGAGCAGGCGGAGCATCCTGAGAACGCCTTAAAGCCCCGGGCGGATTCCTTTATAAAGGAAGACTATGACGGCAAGGTCGCCCCGGGAGTCCCGCCCGCGGCGCTGGCCGGCGCCGTCTTCGAGGAGGCGGCGCGCCTCAAGGGGGACGGGCGCGAGGCGGCCCGCGAGCTGTGGAAGATGAGCCGCGCGAACATCCCGCGCGCCGCCGGAGAGAAGGTCGCGCCCTTCGACGACGCGGCCAAGGGCCAAGAGGAGACGGCCGCGCTTTATCGGCGCTGGTTCGGGACGTTCAAGACCCCCGAAGGCCGCGCTTCGGCGGGGAACTTCGCCGCGGACCTCCTAAACGAGCTCGGCCGCCCCGACGAGGCCGCGGCCCTGTGCGACTCGGTCGTGAGCGCGTTCCCCGGGACCTACGGGGCCGACCGCTGCGCGCGCCTGGCGGCGCAGATCCGCCTGCCGGAGCTCTCGCTCTCCGCCCGCGTCGTCCCGCCGCCCGGCCGAGGGGCCCTGACCGTCTACACGCGCAACGTCCCCAAGCTCCACTTCCGACTCTATCCGGTGACCCCCGAGGAGGTCCGCGCCTCCTTCCCCCGGGGCGAGCGCGGGCCGTGGTCGAACGTCTTAAACGCCCCCTCGGACGCCCTGCTGCGCCAGTACGTCGCCCGCCCGCCCGCCCGGTCCTGGTCCGTCGACCCGGCGCCGACGCGCAAGCACGTCTCGGTCTCGACGACCGCCGACTTGCCGGACGCTTCCCCCGGGCTCTATCTGGCCGTCGTCTCCGGGGACGCCGCCTTCGCGCCGGGGACCTCCTTGCTGTCGGCCTCCCTGGTCAACGTCACGGGGCTGGTCCTCTTCGGGAACGCGGGCCTCGAGGGCCTCGACCGCGACTTCTCGGAGCGTCCCGGCGACGCCCAGGCCGTGAAGACGGCGCCGGCGTTCCGCGTGACCCTCCTCGACGGGGCGAGCGGCCGTCCGGTCAAGGGCGCACGGCTCGATGTGTCCCGCGCCCGCGACTGGAACTGGCGCTCCGAGACGGCCGTCACCGACGAGCTGGGACGCGCGCAGCTTTCCGAGACCGTCTCCCTGCGCCAGGGCGTGTACACGAGCGCGCAGGCGGACTTCCTCGCGCGCCAAGGCGCGAGCCTGGCCTACTGGGCCAGCCCGCTGCACTTCTACTTCAGCGTCCCCGAGCGCCTGCGCGTGCTGCTCGAGACCGACCGTCCCATCTACCGCCCGGGCCAGACGGTGCTGTGGAAAGCCACCGTCCTCGAGCGCACGCCGCAGGGCTGGAAGGCGCATGCCGGCGCGAAGGTGACCTTGGGCGCCAACGACCCCAACGGCTCTCAGTTCTACAACGAGGCCAAGGACCTCTCGGCACTGGGCTCGGCGCAGGGCTCCTTCGTCATCCCCTCCGGGCGTCTGCTCGGCGGCTACAGCCTTCAGGCCCACGTCAACGACGGCCCGCGCAACTATTCCGGCTACGTGAACGTGAACGTCGAAGAGTACAAGCGTCCCGAATTCGAGGTGGAGGTCGAAGCTTCCACCGGCGCCTGGCGCTACGGCCGCCCGGTCACCGTGGCCGGCAAGGCCTCGTATTACTTCGGCGGCCCCGTCCCGGACTCGTCCGTCACCTACACCGTCACGCGCGAGACGTGGATGCCCTGGTGGTGCTGGTGGTGGTCGTGGCGCCCGCGGGGCGGCACGACGGAGGTGCTGCGCGGCGAGGCGAAGACCGACGCCGAGGGTCGGCTCAAGTTCTCCTTCACGCCCCAGCCGGAGGATTTAAGCGACAAGTCCCCGCTGCCCGCCCGCTTCGTCGTGAAGGTCGAGGCGCGCGACGCGGGCGGCCGGACGTTGAACGCTGAGCGCACGTTCACGGCCGGCGCGCAGGCGGCGCTCTTCCGCTTGACGCCTTCGGGCGGCTTCGGCGTGGTCGGAAAGGACTTCTCGGTTTCAGCGCGCCTCGTAAGCCTCGACGAGGCCCCGCTGTCCGGCAAGGGCCGCTGGCGACTCATGCGCCTCGACGGCGACCCGGCGGACGGGCCCGCGCCCGAGGCCTGGGGGGGCGACTTCCCGCAAAGCCCGGCCCTGGACCAGGCCTACAAGGACGTCAAAGACGGCTCCGAGGTGCGCTCGGGCAAGCTGGCCCTGTCGGCCGAGGGGGAGACGCACGTCGCGCTGGCCGGCCTCCCGGCCGGCGTCTACCGCCTGCGCACGTCCGCCGAGGAGCCCTGGGGCGGCTCGGCCGAGGCGGAGGCCGTGTTGGCCGTGGTGGACCCGGCCAAGGGGGTGCCGCTCAAGTTGGGTTCCGTCACCGTGCCCGAGAAGACGACGTACGCCGTCGGAGAGACCGCCCGTTTCTTGTTGGGCTCGGCCTTCCTCGAAGCCCCCACCCAGGTGGAAATCTGGGGCGGCGCCTTCCTGCTCGAACGGCGGGTGGTCGAAGGGAAGGGCCCGCGCCTGTTGACGCTGGCGCTCGACGAGCGCCACAAGGGCGGCGTGACGGTGCGCTGGTTCGGCGTGAAGGACTACCGGGTGCGCGCGGGGGCCGTCACGGTCGCCGTGCCCTGGAAGGACAAGGAGCTCAAGGTCCGCCTCGACGTCCCCAAGGTCCTCAAGCCCGGGCAGAAGGCCTCGGCGCGCCTGAGCGTCTCGGACGCCAAGGGCCGACCCGCCTCGGGCGAGGGGACTTTGCGGATGTACGACCGTTCGCTCGAGTACTACGCGGCCGGTCAGGCCGACCCCGGGCTGGGGTCCCTCTATCCGGCGCGTCCCTGGCCGACGGGGGCCGTCGGCTCCCAGCGCGAGCTTTCCTCGATCAGCCTGCGCGTGGACGCGGGCTGGATCAACGAGCTGCTCTCGGTGTTCCAGCGCGCGGCGCGCGAACCGCTCCCGCCCGCCCTGCGTCTCAACCGCGGCCGGGCCTACGGCCGCTACGGGAAGATGCGGATGATGGCGATGGACGGGTTCGCGATGGCGGCCCCCTCGCCGGCCGCGCTGGCGGAGGCGGGCGGCGGCGGGATGATGCTGGAGCAGGCGAAGTCCTCGGACGCCTCGAGCCGCAGCGGGATGGCGGCGGAGAAGAAGGAGAATGCCGCGCCCCCGCCCCCCGTCAAGGCGCGCTCCGACTTCTCCGAGACCGCCTTCTTCGCGCCGCAGGTGCCGGTCAAGGCGGGCAAGGGCGCGCACGCGTTCAAAGTCCCCGAGCGCCTCACCTCCTACCGCGTGACGGGCTACGTCGTGACGCCCGCCGCGGCGTACGCGCTCGTCGCGGCGGAGACCGACGTGCGCAAGGACCTGATGGTGCGCGTCGAGTCGCCGCGCTACCTGCGCGAGGGCGACCGCTCGACGTTCAAGGCCCTGGTCAACAACCTCTCGCCCAAGGCGCTCAAGGTCCGGGTGGATCTCGACATCCTGCAGGACGGCAAGGACGCCGGCGCGCGCTTCGCGCTCGACGCCGGGACGCAGGAGGGGACCGTCGCCAAGGACGGCACAGCGTCCTTCTCCTGGCCGGTGACGGCTCCGGAAGGCATCGGGCAGTTCAAGCTGCGGGCCACCGTGCGCTCCGGCGCCGAGGCCGACGCCGAGGAGCGCGACCTGCCGCTCTTGCCCGCGCGACAACGGCTCGTCGAGAGCGTCCTCGTGGCCTTGAGCGGCGACGGCAAGAAGACGCTCAAGTCCGCGAAGCTCGCAGCCGAGGACCCTTCGCGCCAAGACGAGCTCCTGCAGCTCCAGGTGGACCCGCAGTTGGCGCTCACGGTCTTAAACGCCCTGCCCTTCCTCATCGAATACCCCCACGAGTGCGTCGAACAGACCTTGAACCGCTGGCTGCCCGCCGCGGTGGTGAGCAAGGTCTACGCGAAGCACCCCGCCATCGCGAAGGCGGCGGCCAAGGTCCCCAAGCGTTCCACCATCACCCCGCCGTGGGAACAGGAGGACCCCAAGCGCCTGCAGTCCTTGATGGAGTCGCCCTGGCTGCAGGTGTCGCAGGGCCTCAAGTCTGCCTGGCCGCTGGTGGACATGCTGAGTCCCGCCGCGGTGGCCGCGACGGAGCGCTCGGCCTTCGAGCGCCTGCAGAACTCCCAGCTCCCCGACGGCTCCTTCCCCTGGTTCCCGGGCGGCCGCGGGGACCCGTACATGACGCTCTACGTGCTGGCGGGCTTCGCGGAGGCGCGCCATTACGGGGTGAACGTGCCGAGCCCCATGCTGCGCAGCGCCGTCCGGTACGCGATGGGCGAGGTGCCGCGGCGTATGAAGCCCGAAGAGGGCGACCTGGCCTTCATCCTGTACGCTTCCTACGTGCTGACCGCGTTTCCCGAGGAGCTTAAGGGGAGCGTGCCGGAGCTCGCGCGCGCCAAGGAGCTGGCCCGGTCCTGGCTGACCTTCGCGGCGAAGCACGACCGGGCGTTCACGCGCCTGGGCCACGCCTACGCCTCCTACGCCTGGCGGCGGCTGGGAGACGTGAAGAAGGCCGAATCGTACCTCGACCGCGCGATGGACGCGGCGCGCCACGACGAGCTCACGGGCACGCACTGGACGCCCGAGAAGAACTCCTGGGTCTGGTACAACGACGACCTGGAGACCCACGCGTTCCTCATCCGGACTTTGCAGACGCTGCGGCCCAAGGACCAACGCCTTGCCGGCATGGTCCAGTGGCTGTTGTTCAACCGCAAGGGCTCGGTGTGGAAGTCGACGAAGGCCTCGGCGGCGGCGGTGTTCGCTCTGCTCGACTACATGGAGAAGACCGGCTCGCTCTCCAAGGGCGACACGTTCACCGTGCGCTGGGGCGGCCTGTCGGACGCGGCCCAGGTGGGCCCGGCCGACTGGCTGGAACGCCCGCTGCGTTGGACGAAGACGGGACAGCGCTCCTCGGCCGACGCCGAGGCGTCGGTCACCAAGACCGGGCCGGGCTTCGCGTTCGCTTCCCTCACGCACATCTACTCGACGACCAAGCTCGAGGACGCCTCGGCGCCGGGGGTCTTGACGCTCGACCGGCGGTTCTTTAAGCGCGTCAAGAAGGGGGACTCCTATTCTCTGGAGCCTCTGGCCAGCGGCGCGACCGTGAAGGTCGGCGACACCGTCGTCACGCGCCTGACCCTGACGAGCCGCGGGCAGATGGAGTACCTGCACTTAAAGGACCCCCGTGGCGCGGGCTTCGAGGCGGAGACCCTCCGCTCGGGCTGGACGTGGGACGGGCTCTCGCGCTATGAAGAGCCGCGCGACTCGCTGACGAACTACTTCGTCAACTGGATGCCGCAGGGCGAGTACAAGCTCGAGAGCCGGGTGCGGCCGACGACGCCCGGGCGCTACCGGGTGGGCTCGGCGGTGCTGCAGTCGATGTACGCGCCCGAGTTCGCGGCGCGCTCGGCGGGGTTCGAGCTGGTCGTTTCGGAGTAGCTACCGCTTGCGGTGGAACGCGAAGGGCCCGTGGGCCTGCGTGACCGGCATCATCTCGATGCGGCAGATGTTGACGTGCGCCGGTAGCGTCGCCGCCCAGTAGACGGCCTCGGCGACGTCGGGGCCGGTGAGGGGCTCGAGCCCCGCGTAGGGCTTCGCGGCCTTCTCGGCGTCGCCCTTAAAGCGCACCAAAGAGAACTCGGTCTCCGCCAGCCCCGGGGCGACGTCGGTGACGCGCACGCCGGTCCCTAACAGGTCGCAGCGCAGGTTGCGCGCGAACTGGCCCGCGAAGGCCTTCGTGGCGCCGTAGACGTTGCCGCCCGGATACGGGGTGTCCGCCGCGACCGAGCCCAGCACCACGACGTGCCCTGACCCGCGCTCGACCATCTTCGGCAGGAAGGCGCGCACGGTGTACATCAGCCCCTTCACGTTGGTGTCGACCATCTCTTCCCAGTCCGCAGGGTCGGTCTTGTGGGCGGGTTCAAGGCCGAGCGCGAGGCCGGCGTTGGCGACGAGCACGTCGCAGGCGGGCTCGGCGGCGGCGAGCGCGTCCGTCGCGGCCCGGTCGCGCACGTCCAAGACGGCCGTCCTGACCCCCAGCTCCTTGGCCAGCGCGTCCAGACGTTCCGCGCGCCGGCCGGTGGCGAGGACGCGGGCGCCCGCGGCGGCGAAGCGGCGGCAGACGGCTTCCCCGAAGCCGGCGGTGGCGCCGGTGACGAGGACGGACAGGCTCTTGGGGTCGAGAGGGCTGGGCATAGGGGCATCCTATATCGCCCGCCTGGTGCCGGGAAAGGGCTTCCGTCTGACGCCCGTCAGGGCGCCGCCTGCCTTCTCCTGCGACAATGCCCCATGCTGCACCGTCGCTGGCTGAGCGCTTACTCAGCCGTCTTCGCCGCCGCCGGCGTCGCCTTCCTCGCTTTGCCGGGGGTCGTGACCGGGCTGTTATCCGTCGCCGGGGCGGGCCGGTCCCTCTGGCTCGGCCTCGCCGGCTCGCTGATGGCGGTGCTGACCCTCCTGGCCTGGGAGCTCGACCGCGACCCGGCCCAGGCGGGGGTGTGGCGGGCGCTGCTTTTATCGAAGGCCGTTTCCTCGACGATCTTCATCGTCTTCGCGCGGCCAGGCGGTCCCGGCTACCTCGCCGCGGCCCTCGTCGACGGCGCCATTTTCCTGCACCTGGCCTTCCTGCGCGAGGCGCACGAGCCGCTCGACGCCTGGACTCCGCGCCTGCCGTCCTGGGCCGCGCTGCGCCACGAGGCGTTCTTCCTCGTGTTCCGCGACCCCACGTCCGGCGCCGCGTTTTGGCTGCGTCACGAGGCCGACCGCGAAGGCGGGCGCTGCCAGTGGGCCGTCACCGACAAGGAGGGCGTCCACCAGGGTTCCTGGGAGGAGAAGCCCTTCGCGGGCTTCGAGCGTGCCGGCTCGAAAGCCTCCGGCCCGGGCGGCGCGTGGGTGCTCTCGTGGGAGGCGGGGCCCGTGCCCCCCTACGCGCTCGTGCCGCGGTGGCTCTGGCGGTTGGGGCTAGCCGGGACGATGTACGTGACCTCCGCCCCCGCGGCGCGCTTCAGCGGCGTCGTCGAGCTCGGCGGGCGGCGCTGGAAGCTCGACGGGGCGCCGGGCTGCGTGGGGCATCTGTGGGGGCGCCGCCACGGCGCGCGCTGGCGGTGGGCGCACGCCTACTGGCCCGAGCGCGGCGTGATGGCCGAGACCTTGGCGGCCCAGGGCCGTTGGGGGCGCTGGCTGACGCCCCTCGTGCGCACCGCGGCGCTCTGGAAGGGCGGGGAACTCACGACGGCTTCCGGTTGGGGCGGCACCGCGGCGGCCGACGGCGGGGCGTGGACGTTCCGGGCCGGGCCCCTTGGCGGCATCTGCCGCGGGGAGCCCTGGCTCACCTGCGAGCTCTCGCACGAGGGCGTGCGGGTGCGCCATTGCACGCTCGGGTCTTTGCGGGTGGACGGCGTGCCCGAGGAAGGCCCGGCCGCGGTGGAAGAGGCGGTGGAGGCGTGAGGCCCTCCGTCTGGGCTTTGCTGCCCCTCTTGCCCGTCTGGGCCGCCCAGGCCGGCGTCCCCTGCGACGCGGCGCTGCGCCGCTCGGCGGCGCGTGCGGCGCTGTCGTTGCCCCGCGAGGGGCGTCTCGCGCTCTTCTTCGCCGCGCTCGCGCTGCGCTGGCTGTGCTGGCTCGACGCCGCGCGCGCCGGACGAGCGCTCGAGGCGCTCCAGACCGTCGGCTGGGCGCCGGCCCGGGGGCCCTTCGTGCTGGTCAAGTCGGTGCTCCTTCCCGTCGTCTGGAGCCGCGGGTGAAGTCCTACGACGCGGTGGTGGCCGGCAGCGGCGCGGGCGGCGCGGCGGTGGCCGGCCGCCTGGCCGCGGGCGGCATGAAGGTCCTGCTCCTCGAGCGCGGCGGCCCCGCCCGCGCCAGCCGCTCCGCCGTCTCGGCCGTCCGTCGCCACTACGCCCGCGGGGGATTGGGGGCGGCCTTCGGCGACGGCCTGCTGCCCGTCCCCACCGGCTTCGGCGTGGGCGGGACCACGGCCATCAACTCGGGCACCTGCCTGCGCACCCCTGCGGACCTCGTCGCCGGCTGGGAGCGGGACGTGCCCGGCTTCTCGGCCGCGGAGTTCTCGTCGCGCCTCGACGAAGCCTGGACGGCGCTCAAGGTGAAGCAGGCCCCGACCGAGACTTTGAGCGGCTCCTCGCGCCTGGTCCTCGCGGGCTTCCGGCGTCTGGGGGTGCTGGCCGAGCCGCTGCACCGCGCGGAGGACGGCTGCACCGGCGAAGCCCGCTGCTGCTTCGTGTGCCCCAGCGGGGCGAAGATGACCTCGGATAAGGCCTTCCTCGACCCCCTCCCGTCCGGGACGCGGCCGGAGCTGTGGACCCGCGCGGAGCTCGTGGGCGCCGCCTCCGGCCGCGCGACGGTCCGCCGCGGCCGGGAGGTCGAGACCGTGGCGGCCGGGGTGACGGTGCTCTCCTGCGGGGCCTTGGAGACCCCGAACCTCGTCCGCGCGCTGCGCCTGGGCCCCGAGTGGCGCCGGGCCGGCGACGGGCTGACCCTGCATCCGGCAGCCAAGCTCTTCGGGCTCTTCCCGCAGGCGGTGCTCCCCGCGCGCGGCGTCCCGCAGGGCGTCGGGGCCGTCCATCCGGCCGACCACCGCATCCGCCTTGAAGGCGTCGCCACGCCGCCCGAGCTCACCGCGCTGACGCTGCCGCTCGAGGGCGCGCGCCTCAAGGCCTGGATGGCGGCCCGCGCCCGCCTCGCGACCTTCGGGCTGATGGTCAAAGACGAGGCGCGCGGCTCGGTGCGCGCGCCCTTCGGGCGGGCCTGGCCGCTGGTGCGCTACGCGCCGACGCCGGGGGACCTCGAACGCCTCGCGCGCGGCATGCGCCTGGCCGCCGACGCCCTCTTCGCCGCGGGCGCCGAGCGCGTGCTGCTGCCGCTCAACCGCCGCCGCAACGAGGCGCGGGACGCCATCGAATCCTCCGCGCTCCTCTCCGGCGGCGTGACGGCGCGCGAGCTGCAGGGCATGGCCTTCCATCCGCTGGGGACCTGCGGGCTGGGACGCGTCGTCGGCGCGGACCTGCGCCTGTGCCCCGGCGTCTACGTCTGCGACGGCTCGGTCGTCCCCGAGAGCCTGGGCGTGAACCCGCAGATCACCATCTACGCCTTCGCGCTCTCCTTAGCCGCGCGGCTCCTCGGGGGGAAAGGGTGAAGGCGCGTTTGCGGTGGACGGCCCTGCCCGCCGCGGCGGCGGCGCTGGCGGCGGCTCTCCTCGCCAACCACGCCGCGGGGCGCTACGTGTCGCGCTTCGCCGAGCGCTGGCCGGCCTTGGGCGACGACCTGGTCTTGAACCTCCTGCCGCGCTGGGACCTGACGCCGGTGTTCGTCTGGGGCTTCGCGGCCTTCCTCGTCTTCGTCTTCTCGGTCGGCCTGGCCTTCGAGCGGCGCCGCGCGGCCTACATCCTCTGGATGTACGCGCT
>SCTT01000017.1 GCA_004322435.1 bacterium | reverse complement strand
GAAGTTTTCCACGACACCGTAACGGAGCTTTTTACGCGCCTCGGGCGCGTGGGTTCGAGGATTGCGCAAAGGCGCGCAATCCTCGAACCTCCCCTCAATGAACGGCGGAGCGGGAGTCCATCTCGAATTCGTGCTCTATCATCCCGGATTCTTTGCCCGGCTCGTCCACAAGCGGAGGCGGGAGAATTCGAGAAAATTCACTCGAAATTTTCGACAACATTTACCGCCATTTCGACGGTGAATCTCGCTGGAATTTGAAGCACAAATTTTTCCAAAAACTCCCAGTCCGGTTGTGGATAATTCCGTCTCGATCGCGAGTCCGTGCCTATCCCGATGTTGGAGTTTCGACACTCGGCATTCCCGTCGTTCAAGGAGAGGAGGTTCGAGGATTCCCGTATGAGGAATCCTCGAACCCACGCGCCCGAAGCGCGTAAATTGCTCCGCCCGTCTTCCAAGACCATGCCGCCGTCCGCGCTTGCGGCGTTTCCGGAGTGCCTTTATAGTATCGGCCATGTTCGTCCGCCTGGCCGTCCCGACGGTGGGAGAGCTGACCGCGTTCTGCGCGGCGGCCGGCGCCGTCCAGCTCGCGGCGCTGGCGGCCACCGCCCTTCGCCGCCGTCCCGCTCCCC
Source organism: bacterium (assembly GCA_004322435.1). Taxonomy (GTDB): domain Bacteria; phylum Elusimicrobiota; class Elusimicrobia; order UBA1565; family UBA1565; genus SCTT01. Next base: position 1,740 of record SCTT01000017.1, on the reverse strand, counting down.
CGGGCTCCGCCCCGCGCCCGTCGGTGCAAATCCTCGTCCCCTGCAAGGGCGTCCCCTCCGGTCTCGCCGCGAACGCCGCCGCGCTGCGCGCGCAGGAGTACGCCGGCCCCGCCGAAATCCTCTTCGTCGTGCCGAGCGCCGCCGACCCCGCGCACGCGGTCCTCACGGCGGCGTCGGCCGCCCCCGGTCTTCTCCCCGCGCGCGTCGCCGTGTCCGCCGGGGACGCCTCGCGCTGCAGCGGCAAGGCCGCCGACCTCGCCTGGGCTCTGCGCCGTCCGGACGCGTCCTCCGCGCTCGTCGTGTTCGCCGACGCGGACCTGCGCGTCGTCCCCGGCTGGCTTTCCCGCCTCACCGCGCCCTTGGCCGACCCCTCCGTCTCGGCGGCCACCGCGATGGCCCTGCCCGTGCCCGAGCGTCCCGGCCTGTGGAGCGTCCTGCGGATGCTCTGGACCGCCTACGGCCTGCCGTTCTTGGACCTGGGCGGCCTCCTGTGCGGGCAGTCCATCGCCGCGCGCCGCGCCGACCTGGCCGCGTGGGAGGTCCCCGCGCTCTGGGAGCGTGTCGTGCTCGAGGACCTGGCTCTCGCCAACCGCATCCGTGAGCGCGGCGGGAAGACGGTCTTCGTCCACGAGGCGCTCTCCGCCGCCCGCGAGGACTGCTCGGCCGCCGAGTTCTGGGGCGTCTTCAACAAGTGGACGCTGCTCTTTCGCGTCTATGAGCCGCGCGTGTGGGTTCCGGGGCTATTGTTGACCGTCTTCAAGGCGTACTGCCTCGCCCGCGGGCTCCTGCTCGGGCGCGCGCCGGGCCTCCTGGCCGCGCTGTGGGGCTTGGACGCCCTCTACCTATTTTTGGTCCTCGCCGGCGCGCGCTCGCGCTCGCCCGCCGCCTTCGCGGGCGCCTCCCTGCCCGGCCTGGCCGCCTCGGCGGCGCTCGGCGCGCCCCTGCTCCCTCTGTGCCATCTCGCCAACTACGCCGCCTCGCTGGGCCCGGCCCGCGCGCGCTGGGGGAGCCGCACCTACCTCCTGCGCGCGGCCGACGACGTGGTCGTCACGGAGGCCGCGCGTGGCTGACCCGAAGGTCCTGGTCCTCGGCGCCGGCCTTGCGGGCCTCGAGACCGCGCGGCGTCTCGCGGAGCGCGGAACTCGCTGCGTCGTCCTCGAGGGAGCCGCCCGCGCCGGCGGCCTGTGCCGCACCGAGCGCCGCGGCGCTTGGAGCTGGGACATCGGCCCGCACGCCTTCTACAGCCGCGACGCCGCGGTCATGGCGCGCTACCGCGAGCTGCCGGTCGAGTACGACGAGCACGAGCGCCGGGTCCGCGTCGCGCACCGCTCGGGCGGGCGCCTGCTCGAGGTCGGCTATCCCTTCGAGAACGGCCTGGCCGAGCTGCCGCTCGGAGAGCGCCTCGCCTGCGTCGCCGGCTACCTGACCGCGCCGGGCCCGTGCGGCCCCGAGTACGCGCACCTCAAGGACTGGATCGAGCGCGGCCTGGGCCCGGGCATCGCGGCGAGCTTCATGACGCCCTACAACGAGAAGATCTGGAGCGTGCCCCTGGAGCGCATCTCGATGGGCCTCGTCAAAGCCAAGATCGACCCCGAGCCCTGGTGGAAGGTCCTGCGCAACGCCTTCGTGCCCGGCACGGTGGGCCGTGCGTACCAGGCGCGCTTCCTCTACGCGCGCCGCGGCGCGGGGGCGCTCGTCGAGGCCTTGGCCGACCGCGCCGGTCCCGCAGATCGGAAGAGC
>SCTT01000154.1 GCA_004322435.1 bacterium | reverse complement strand
CGGTCGCGCTGTCCAGCACCTGCGCACCGGTCTGCACGGCCTGGTGGTAGGCGGTCACCGCTTCGCGCGAGATCACGTCGGGGCGCTGCTCGATCAGGTTGGACATCCGGGCGCTGCCCTCGATCACGTCCTGGAGCAGGGGCGCGGGGACGCTCTCGCCGCGCGCGAGGCGCTGCTGGATCGAGGCGACGGCGACGGCGATGCGGTCGAGTTCGTCCGAGGTGCTGGCCACGGTGAGGTTCTCGCTGGCGGGCGCGGGGCTCTCGGCAGAGCCGCCGAAGACGGCGAGGCCGACCGCAGCCGCGGCGGCAGCGCCGGCGAGGGAGAACCAGAGACGGCTGGCGCGCATGCGGATCGGGGTGGGGATCGGCGCGGGTGCGCGGCCCTCTTCGAGGGCGTGCAGCACGGCGGCGCGGGAGCGATGGTGGAAGGAACGGAAGGACTGCGTCTCGGTCGCCTGGGCGATCGGGCCACGCATCTCGTAGGCGAGCGCGAGGAGGCCGGCGAGCGCGGGGTCCTCGGTGGGGTCGAGGTCGACGGCGAGGCCGGCCTCGGCGCGCTCGAGGGCGTCCGCGAGGCGCAGCGCGTCCGAGAGCGTGGCCGCATCCTGCGGCTGCTCTTCGGCCATGCCACCGATCAGGGGAGTTACCTCGCCCATCGCCCCGGTCGCTCCTTCGCGCGTTGTCGCGCTGCCTCATCCGCGGCTGCGTCCTGGGCGCCCAGGATCTCCTTCAGCCGTTTGACGCCTTTGTGCTGGAGCACTTTGACGTTGGTCTCGTGCTTTTCCAGCGCCTCGGCGGTCTCTGCCACAGTCAACCCAGCGCCGAAGCGCAGCTGGATCACTTCGCGTTGCGCGGGGGGCAGTTGCTCCACCGCGGCGAAGATCTCCCGGATGGTGATCGAGGTCTCGGCGAGTTCGGCCGGGCCCCGCTGGCCATCCGCGATCCAGTCCGGCACCTCGCCCACCGTGGCCCGCGGAGCGGACCGCCGGTAGTGCGAGACGACGTGGTTGCGGGCGATACGGAAGAGCCAGGCGCGGAAGGGGCTCCGCTCCTCGACCTCGGCCGTCCCGCCCTGGGCTGCCGCGTCCGCCTCGCCGTCCCCGCTGCCCCCCGCGATGGGAGGGCCGAGGGGTCGCCACTCGAAGCCGGAGACCGCCCGCATGACCTTGATGAAGATCTCTTCAGCGAGGTCTTCCGCGTCCGTCTCGTTGCTGACGCGGGAGAGGCAGAACCGGTAGAGCGGCTCGACGTAGGCGTCGTATAGCAGCCCGACGGCCCGCTGGTCACCGAGGCACGCGCGCTCCACGAGCATGCGTTCCTCTGCGACCGGTAGGCCGCGCCGCGAGGGAGTGCGATCCGTGCCACCGGGCTGCACCTGGGCCGCTCCTCAACCGTCGAGTCCGACTGCGCGAAAGGGCCAATCGAGGGTGCCTCGATGACCTGCTCAGTGTAGACGCTCGGCTGTGGGCGGCTGGAGCCGTTGCCGGCGGCCGTCACTCATTCCCCTGTAGCAAGGAGGAGAACGCTGCTGACGGCGAATGGTTAACGGAGGGAAGGCGTGGGGTGTGCGGGGTCCGTCGCAGATTTGTGGGTCGCCCGCTGCAGCGAGGTGGGTTCGTACCGCCTCGGCTGCGCCGAGAGCGGCCCTATCCCCTGCCCCTTCCCCCGAGGGGAAGGGGTTGAAAAGGGAGGGGAGCACCCCACTCCCCCCGGCCCCCTCGCCCCTCGAGGGGCGAGGGGGAGTGGCAGAGCCGGCGGGCTTGGGGCGAGGCCTACGCGGCGCGGCCTCTCCCGAGGGTTGGTCGAGGGGTTCGTACCGCCTCGACTGGGAGTCGAGGGCGGCATGGGGCAGGGGGGTGAGCGTCAGTCCTGTTTCGGAAGTTTCGCTGGCGGGAAGGCCGAGGCATACCAGGTCTGGACGGCTTGCTCCGCCTGGGTCGGACTCAGGTCGCCCTTGAGGTAGGCGCGGTAGGCATCGCGCGGAGTCATGGGGTCCTTGTTCTTCATTGACGTGCGTCCTCCGTCGTTTCGAGTCTCAGTTTGACCTCGGGTGCCGCGACCAGTGCGAGTAACCAGTGACGTGGCTCCAACGGTGCTGAGAGACCGGGGGCGTCGCCGGCAACTAATAGAACTATTGTTCACGTCCGCCAAGGAGGATGTGGCGGTGCCCTGTTCACGGGGAACAGGCGGCGGCGAGGCCCGCATGGCAACGAAGACAGGCGCGAGGTTCGTACCGCCCCGGCTGCGCCGAAAGCGGCCCCATCCCCTGCCCCTTCCCCTCGGGGGAAGGGG
>SCTT01000153.1 GCA_004322435.1 bacterium | reverse complement strand
GCTCTTCCGATCTGTCGCGGGCCCGGTGGACGAATCGCTGGCGGTGCCCCTGGGGAAGGCCGCCGTGCGGCGCGAGGGCAAGGACCTGAGCGTGGTCGCGACCTCCTGGATGGTGCCCGAGGCGGTCAAGGCCGCCGACGTCCTCGCGCGGCGCGGCGTTTCCCTCGAGGTGGTGGACGTGCGCAGCGTCTCGCCGCTCGACTCCGAGACCGTCCTGGCCTCGGTCCGGAAGACCCGGCACGCCGTCGTGGCCGACTACGACTGGTCCTTCTGCGGCTTCTCGGCCGAGCTGGCGGCGCTCATCCACCAGGGCTGCTGGGGGACGCTGGCGGCGCCGGTCGAGCGCCTCGGCTTCGCCCACGCCCCCTGCCCGACGACCCGGCCGCTCGAGAACAGGTTCTATCCCTCGGCCGTCGAGGTCGTGCGCGCCGCCGAGAAGCTCCTCGGCCTCTCTCCGACGGACCTCTCCGGCGAGGAGTTCTACAGCTGGGAGAAGAAGTTCAAGGGGCCCTTCTGATGAAGATACTCGTGACGGGCGGGGCGGGCTACATCGGCGCGGTGCTGGTGCCGGAGCTGCTCAAGGCCGGGCATGCGGTGACGGTGCTCGACAACCTCATGTTCAAGCAGGCGCCGCTCCTCGAGTGCTGCGCCGACGAGCGCTTCTCGTTCGTGCGCGGCGACTGCCGCGACGAGCGGGCGCTTGCGCCGCTCCTGAAGGGCGCCGACGTCCTGTTGCCGCTCGCCGCCCTCGTGGGGGCCCCCCTCTGCGACATCGACCGGCTCGGCGCGACCAGCACGAACACCGAGGCGGTGAAGACCCTCCTCAGGCTGTCGTCTAAGTCCCAGCGCGTGCTCATCCCCATCACGAACTCGGGCTACGGCATCGGCGAGAAGGGGACCGAGTGCACCGAAGAGAGCCCCTTGAGGCCCCTCTCCCTCTACGGCGAGACCAAGGTGGCCGCCGAGCGGGCCGTGCTCGAGCGCGGCAACGCGCTGAGCTTTCGCCTGGCGACCGTGTTCGGGGCGAGCCCCAAGATGCGCCTCGACCTCTTGGTCAACGACTTCGTGTACCGGGCGGTCAACGACCGGGCCGTCGTCGTCTTCGAGGGGCACTTCAAGCGCAACTACATCCATGTCCGCGACGTGGCCAAGGTCTTCCTGCACGGCCTGGCCAACTTCGAGGCGATGAAGGACAAGCCCTATAACGTGGGGCTCGAGGACGCGAACCTCTCGAAGCTGGAGCTCTGCGCCGAGATCAAAAAACAGGTCCCCGCCTTCGCCTACCTCGAGGCGGCCGTCGGCGAGGACCCGGACAAGCGGGACTACGTGGTCTCGAACAAGCGCATCCTGGGCACCGGCTTCCGGCCGGACTGGACGCTTGAGCGCGGCATCGCCGAGCTGCTCAAGGCCTACCGCATCGTCAAGCGCAGCGAGTACGGGAACGCGTAGGCGCTGCCCGCGCGGGCGCGCCGGCGGAACGCCGCCTCTTTTCTGGTCGGAAAAATCCGCAACATTTGTCCAAAAAGCGATGGATTTCTCATCGAAAAAACTTAGCCTAAGCTAAGTTGCCGCGCTCCGGTTCCTTCCTGAGATGGAACCAATTCGACCCCTTCGGCGTATTCCTAGTTGAGGGGTATGGAGGAGCGATGCGCGGACGATCTCTGACGGAACTGTCGGATGCGGAACTGTTCAGCGAGCTCAAGCGGCTCGTCGCAATCGAACGCGAGAGCACGGTCGATGTCCTGCGCCATCTCGCGGAGGTCGACCGGCGCCGCGTCGTGGGGTACACGGGCGCGCCGTCGCTCTTCGTCTATTGCGTCCGGGTGCTCGGCTACTCGGAGGGGGCCGCGTATCGCCGCATCCATGCCGCCCGCTGCGCCAGGGAATTCCCCAGGGTCTACGTGCTGCTCCGACGCGGCCGGATCTCGCTCACGACGGTGTCTCTGTTGGCCCCGCACATTTGTCGCGAGAACTACCGCTCCTTGCTCGAAAGAGCCTGCGGGATGACGCGCTACGAGGTCGAGCGTCTGGTCGCGGAGCTCGCGCCGCGCCGCGAGCCGCGGGAGACAATCCGGCCCCTGGGGGCCCCGCCTGCGCCGCCGGCTTCGGATTCAACGGAGGGGACGCTGCCGATGCTAGGGGCGATGCCGGAGACTCCTCCGGCCCAAGTCGACGGCGGCTCCGCGCCGAGTGCCGCCTCGGAGGCTGTCGCGCCGGAGGCGCCACGACGAGTCGAGTTCCGCTTTTCCGCCGGCGAGGCTTTTCTGGCCAAGGTTCGCAGGGCGCGACAGGTGCTATCGCACAAGCATCCGTACGGACGCCTCGAGGACATCCTCGACGAGGCCGTCGAGGCTCTCTTGGACAAGCGCGATCCAGACCGGCGCATCGCCCGCCTGGAGAAGAGGCGCGCCGCGAAAACGGCTCCGGTCAGAGTGACTTCGGCGACAGGCTAGCGGCGAGGCGGCCCGCGGCGCTCGCCGCCGCCTTGCCCGCCGCCCATGCCGCCTTCGGGAGGTCCACGGCGCTCACCGCCGCCCTGTCCTCCGCCCATGCCGCCTTCGGGAGGACCACGGCGTTCGCCGCCGCCCATCCCTCCGCCCATACCGCCCTCGGGGGGACCACGGCGCTCGCCGCCGCCCATCCCTCCGCCCATGCCGCCTTCGGGAGGACCTCGCCGTTCGCCGCCGCCCATCCCTCCGCCCATGCCGCCTTCGGGAGGTCCGCGGCGCTCGCCCCCTTCTCCGCCCTGCATACCACCGCCCATCCCGCCCCGATGACGCCCGCGGTGGCCGCCTTCCCCTTCGCCCATCTCTCCGCCGGGGGGCGGGCCGCGACGGCCCATGCGCCGACCACCGCCCTGCTCGCCTTCGCCGCCGCCCTCTCCCTCACCCATCTCCCCGCCGGGAGGCGGGCCGCGACGGCCCATGCGCCGGCCTCCGCCCTGCTCGCCTTCGCCGCCTCCCTCTCCCTCA
>SCTT01000152.1 GCA_004322435.1 bacterium | reverse complement strand
CCCGGTCGCAGACGGCCTCCACCTCGGAGAGGATGTGGGTGGAGAGGAGCACGGTCTTCTCGGCCTTAAGCGACGCGATGAGCGCGCGCACCTCGCGCGCCTGGTTGGGGTCGAGGCCGGCGGTGGGCTCGTCTAAGACGAGGATGGGCGGGTCGTGGACGATGGCGGCGGCCAGCCCGACGCGCTGGCGGGTGCCCTTCGAGAGCTCGCCGAGCGGGCGTCCGAGCGCCTCGCGCAGGCCGCAGGCCGCCACGGCGGCCTTGACGCGCTCGCGCAGGCGCGCGCCCGACAAGCCCCGGGCCGCGGCGCACCACTCGAGGTAGTCGGCGGTCTCCATCTCCTCATAGAGGGGGTTGTTCTCGGGCAGGTAGCCGACCGAAGCGCGCACGGCCAGGCCCTCCGCGCGCACGTCCCGCCCGGCGAGGCGGGCCGTCCCGGAGGAGGGGGCCAAGGTCCCCGCGAGCATCCGCATCGTGGTCGTCTTGCCGGCCCCGTTGGGGCCCAAAAATCCCAGGACGGTGCCTTGGTCCACGGTGAACGAGACGCGGTCCACCGCTCGGACGCCGCCGTAGGATTTGGAGAGCTCGAGGGCTTCGATCATGAATTCCCGACGGAATTTATGTAGTAAAATCGCCCGCGTGAAGGCAAGACGAGCTTGGGTCCTCCCGGCCGCCGTTTGCTACTCGGCGCTGGCCGCCTTCACCTGGACCTTCGAGAGCCACGCCGCCCAGGGCGGCTTCCGCGAATTCCGCAAGCCCGGCCAGGGCGCCCCCGCTCCGAAGGCCGGGGGGGGCGGCGGCGGCCCGCGCGTGCCCTTCTGCCGCGTCAAGCGCGTCCACGGCGGCTACTCCCTCGACTACGGCTTCAAGCACTTCAACGGGAAGGCCGAGGAGGTCACGGCCGAGCTCGACGCCCAGTCCGTGGCCGAGGCCATCGCCGAGTACGGGTTCAAGGAGTCCGACTTCCGCGACCTGGACGTCTGGTACAAGAAGGCCCAGGAGGACGCCATCGCCGAGGCCGAGGCGAAGTACGTGAAGGGCGAGGTCAAGGCCAAGTCCCGCGAGGAGCTCGAGGCCAAGCTCAAGTGGATCAACGACATCAACAAGAAGGCGCAGGGCGACCTTGAGAAGACCCTGGCCTCGCTGTCCGCCGAATACCGCCGCAAGCGCATGGCCGTCTACACGAACGCCGGCTTCCGGATGAAGGACGGCAAGACCGTCGAGGCCGACATCCCCGGGATGGCCAAGCGCAACTGGAAGCGCGTGCGGCCCGTCGCGAAGGCCTTCTCGGAGCTGGCCGAGGAGGAGGACTTCGAGACCGAGGACCTCGTCGGCGCCGTCGTCGCGATGACCCAGACCTCGCTGCGCTACGAGGTCCCCGACACCAAGGAGGGCTCCCGCATCATCGGCGGCGCGATGCCGCCGCCGCAGACCTTGGTGCTCGGCCAGGGCGACTGCGACACGAAGACCGCGGTCATCTCCGCCATCCTCCTCAACTGGCCCAACATCAAGCTCATCGGCCTGGCCATCCCGGGCCACTACCTGATGGCCTACCAGCGCGCGCCGCGGCGCGGCGAGGTCTTCGTCGAGCACCAAGGCGAGCCTTACGTGATGATCGAGTCGGCCGGGCCCGCCTGGCTGCCTCCCGGGGTCGTCGGCGACCAGACCCAGGCTTACCTCGACTCCGGACAAGATTTTCGGATACAGCCCATCAGCCTCTAGGAGACCCATGTTCTGGACCAGACTCGTCGTCAGCCTCGCCGAATTCATCCTCTCGCTGGGGCTCTCCATCTTCGTCGTCTTCTGGAGCTACAAGAGCTTCATCCACGCCAACGACACCTACGACGGGGAGGCCGAGATCCGGAAGGGCAACACGGCCGTCGCCATCCTCATCGCCGCGCTGACGTTCTCGGCGGCGCTGGTGATGCGGGAGACCATCTACCCGGTCGTCAGCATCCTGAGCCTGGGCCTCTCGGGCGCCGGCGGCGAGGAGCACGGCCTGCTGACCTTGATGGCCTACGCGGCGGGCCACCTGGTGCTGGGATTCCTCCTCTCGGTCGGCACCGTCCAGGTCGCGCTCAAGACCTTCACCCGCATCAACCGCGAGCTCGACGAGGACGCCGAGATCGCCCGCGGCAACACCGCGGTCGCCGTCATCATGGCGACCGTCGTCATCGTCGTCGCGATGTTCATGCAGCAGGGCGTGGGGTCGGTGACGAAGTCCCTCATCCCCCAGCCCAAGCTCGGGTCGTTGCGGATGGTCGATTGACCGACGCCGAGGAGGAGGCCCTCAAGGTCCGTTACCGGGCCTTCACCCGCCGCCTGGGCGCCGGGCTGGGGCTCGCCGGGCTCTACGGGGTCTTCCTCCTGAGCGCCGTCCAGGCCACCTTCGTGAAGGGCTTCCGTCCCGTCTACCTGTGGGGCCCCGTCGCCTTCGCGACGGCGCTGGGCCTGGCCTTCTTCGCCAAGCGCCGCTGGGTCCTGGCCGCGCTGAGCGCGGCCTTCATCGGGGTCCACCTCCGGGTGCTGCCCCGCGCCGCCCAGGTGGCCTCCGAGGCCCCGCCGCGCGGCAGCCGCGCAGCCTCGCCCACGGCGCCCTGATGCATCCCCTCTTCTCTTTGGGCCCGCTCCACTTTGAAGCCTACGGCTTCTTCATCGTCACGGGCGCCGCGCTCGGCGTCGCGTGGCTCATGCGTTGGCGCGAGACCCTGCGCCTGCCCGAGGACACCTGGGCCGACTTCTGGAAGCTCGTCTACGTCCTCATTCTGGGGGGAGTGGTCGGCGGGAAGGTCGGCTTCATCGTCGTCGAATGGGAGTTCGTCACCGGCACCCCCGGGGCGTTCTGGAGCTGGCAGACCGGCTGGGTGTACTGGTTCGGCGCCGCCGGGACGATGCTCGCCGGCAAGCTCTACCAGGAGTACATGAACCGGAAGGTGCTGCCCCGGCCGCGCGCCTACCTCCCCATCGCCGACTACTGCGCCGCCGCGGGGGCCCTCGGGCACGCCGTGGGCCGCCTCGGCTGCTTCTTCGCCGGCTGCTGCCACGGCCGCCCGACGGGCGCGCCCTGGGCCGTGACGTTCACGAGCCCGATGGCCGACATGGACCCGGCGCTCTTGGGCGTGCCGCTCCACCCGACCCAGCTCTACGAGGCGGCCGGAGAGATGCTCCTGGCGCTCGTCGTCATCAACCTCGTCCTGCCCGCCGTACGCGCGCGCAAGGTCCGGCAGGGGACGGGCTTCTTCCTCTCGATGGGCGGCTACTCCCTGCTCCGCTTCACCGTCGAGTTCTTCCGCGGCGACGACCGCGGCCGCCTGCTGCCGGGCCTCTCGCCGTCGCAGTGGGTGTCCGCGGCGGCCTTCCTGCTCGTGGCCGCCGCCGTCGCCAAACGGGGCCTGACGGTCAAGGACCGTTCTTTGGAGGGGCCGTACCTTGACGGAAACGTATGACCCGACTACATTAGAGGGACCATGAGCCTATTACTCGATTCCGCCGCCGGCCGGCTGCAGGGGATGTACCCGGAGCTCCCCTGGTCCATCCGCCTCTCCTACGGGGGGGAGAGCCGCTCCTTCGGCTCGGGGCCCGAGCGCTCCGCCATCGAGCTCAAGAAGTCCGGGCCGCTCGCGAAGCTCGCGGCGGGCAACATCCCCAGCTTCCTCGACGACTACGTGCAGGGCGACGTCGAGTTCCACGGCGACATCTACGGCATCGTGGGCGTGCGGCGCTACGTGTCGAAGCAGACGCTGTGGGGCGTCGGCATGCTCGACCGCCTGAAGTACTCCTGGACGCGCTTTTTCCCGTCGGACATCCGCCGCAAGCTCGTGGCGGTCTCCTCGCACTACGACCTTCCCAACGACTTCATCCTCTCCTACTTGGACAAAAAGACCAAGGCCTACTCCTGCGCGATGTGGAAGGACTCGATGAACCAGGCCTTCCCCTCGGACGAGACCCTCGAGGACGCGCAGCACCGGAAGTTCCACGACGCCGCCGTCGAGCTCGACCTCCAGCCCTCCGACAAGTTCCTCGACATCGGCTGCGGCTACGGCTACCAGGTGCACCACGCCGAGACCGCTTTCGGGGTGAAGAACGCGCTCGGCATCACCCTCTCGCAGAACCAGGTGGACCACGGCTTCACCAAGAGCCTGGCCCGCAAGCACTACCTGGAGATCCCGGCCGACGGGACCTGGGACAAGATCTACACCTGCGGGATGATCTCGCATTTGGACAAGGCCGAGATCTACCAGTACTACCGCCACGTCTTCAAGATGCTCAAGAGCGGCGGCAAGGTGTGGTTCCACGCCATCGTCCCGATGGCCAACGCCGCGGGGCTCGACAACTACTCGACCATCTCGGGGACGTTCAGCCAGAAGTACGTGTTCCCCGACCACTACCAGTTCCCGATGCACGTCCACTTGAAGGTCATGGAGGAGACGGGGTTCTTGGTCCGGAAGGTCTACTTCCGCTACGGCCACTACGCGAAGACCCTCCGGCACTGGTACAAGCGCTACGTCGAG
>SCTT01000151.1 GCA_004322435.1 bacterium | reverse complement strand
GCCCGCCAGGCCGAGGCGGCCCTTCAGGCGGACATGGTCCGGAAGGCCGAGGAGGCCCGCCGGGAGCAGATGGCCGCGCAGGCCGAAGCCGCGCGCCGGGCGGAGGAGGCCCGCCGCGAAGCGGAGGCGCGCGTGGCCGAGGAAGACGCGCGCCGGCGCGCGGAGGCCGAAGCCGCCCTCCTCAAGGAGCAGGAAGCCGCCCGCCGGAAGGCCGAGGAAGACCTCCGGCGCCGCGCCGAGGCGGCCGCCGCGCTGGCCGCCATCCGGAAAGCGCAGGCGGCGGCCACCCCGCCGGCCCCGGCCGTCGAAACGCCGTCCATCGCCCTGACGCCTCCGCCCGCCGAGCCTCCGGCCCCGGCCGTCGAACCGCCGCCCGACGCCCCGACGCCCCCGCCCGCCGAACCTCCGGCCCCGGCCGTCGAAGCGCCGCCCGCCGCCCCCACGCCTCCCGCCGAGCCTCCGCCTCCGGCCGCGCCCGCCCCGGCGGCGGGCGGCAAGCTGACCGCGACGCTCGACCCCGAGCCCATCCCCCCGAAGACCCCCAAGGAGCAGATCCGCCGCATCGTCTTCGTCGCCGGCGCGGCCCAGGCCGAAGCGCTGGCCAAGTTCGCCAAGTTCCTCTGCGGCGTGGCCGCGACCGTGTCCAAGCGCCCGGTGTACCTGCACAAGTCGGCGCTGGCCCTGTGCGACGGCCCGGTCTCGGCGTCCGAGGTCCTGGCTCTGTTCCAAAAGGCGAACGCGGCGGGCATCCTCCTGCTCTCGGAGGGGCTGCCGCCGGGCCTGGCCGACCAGCTCGAGAAGGTCTGCGAGGACCAGGAGATCTTCTGCCGGCGGGTGTCCCCCGAGGAAGCGGTCAAGCGCACGGCGGCCATCGACCTCGTCATCGACATGATGCTCCTGAAGGCCGGCTGATGCTCAACCGCTGGCTCATCAAGGCGGCCCCCACCGCGAAAGACCCGCAGCGGCGGCTCCTCTACGTGAAGGGGACCTGGACCGACGTCCATGCGCTGGTGCGCCGGCTGGGGCCGGTGTGCGGGCGGCCGAAGAAGGAATCCTCGGACCCCGACTTCAACTACAGCATCGTGCTGCACAAGCTCGAAGACGCGGCCTTAAGCGAGGTCGAGGCCTCGGTCCGCTCGCTGACGGGCCGCGCGGCGGGCGTCACGAAGGCGATGCCGGTCCAGAAGAGCACTTTGCCGCCGGCGCCCGAGCCGGCCGCGCCGCCGCCGACGCCGCCCCCGGCCATCCTCCCGCCGCCGACGCCTCTGCCCGTCACGGCGCCGGCCGCCGAGAAGACGCTCTCGTTGCCGCCGGCCCCCGAGAAGCCGGCGGACCCCGCCAACCCGTTCGCCGGCTTCGGCGGGCAGGCGCTGCCCTTCAAGCGCGCAACCGCGCACGAGCCCCTCTCGCCGCCCTTCGAGCCGCCCCCGCCCGCCGCGCCAGGCGCTCCTACGTCCACGGTGTTCCCGAAGCCGGCG
>SCTT01000150.1 GCA_004322435.1 bacterium | reverse complement strand
CGACAACACGCAGTTCGACGTCGAGCTGATCACCCCGATCGCGATGGACAAGGGCCTGCGCTTCGCCATCCGCGAGGGCGGCCACACCGTCGGCGCGGGCGTCGTCAGCGAGATCAAGGAGTAACCATGGCCGAAACGACCGTCGTCCCCAGCCAGCGCATCCGCATCCGGCTCCGAGCCTGCGACCACCGCATCTTGGACGCCAGCGTCGGCAAGATCGTCGAGACCGCCCGCCGCACCGGCGCGGTCATCTCGGGGCCCGTGCTGCTCCCCACCAACATCCGCAAGTACACCGTGCTGCGGTCCCCGCACGTCGACAAGAAGTCGCGCGAGCAGTTCGAGATGCGCATCCACAAGCGCATCATCGAGCTCAAGTCGCCGACCTCCCGCACCGTCGACGAGCTGATGAAGCTGGACCTGCCGGCCGGCGTCGACGTCGAAATCAAGCTCTAAGAAGGGACCATGACCGAACAAACCGAAACCAAGCCCGCGGCCCCGGCCGGCGGCAAGCCGGCCCCCGCGACCCTGCGGGCCCTGTTGGGCGAGAAGGTGGGGATGACCCAGATCTTCACGCCCGAAGGCGAGCTCAAGGGTGTGACGGTCGTGAAGGCGGGGCCCTGCTCCGTCGTGCGCGTGAAGAAGGCCGACGGGCCCGACGGCTACAACGCCGTCCTGCTCGCCTTCAAGGAAGTCCGCGAGAAGTCGCTCAACAAGCCGGGCCTGGGCGAGCTCAAGAAGGCGGGCCTCGGGGCCCTGCGCCACCAGCGCGAGTTCCGCGTGAAGGACTCGGCGGGCTTCGAGCCCGGCCAGACGCTGACCTTGGACGGCCGCTTCGCCGCCGGCGACTACGTCGACGTGCAGGCCAAGTCCAAGGCCTCCGGCTTCCAGGGCGCGATGAAGCGCCACGGCTTCGCCGGCCTGCCGGCGTCGCACGGCGCCTCCGACAAGCAGCGCTCCCCGGGCTCCTTGGCCTCGCGGCGCTCGCTCGGAAAGGTGCTCTCCGGCCAGCGCATGGCCGGCCGCACGGGCGGCGAGACCACCACGACCACCAAGATCGCGGTCGTCAAGGTGGAGCTCGAGAAGAACCTGGTCTACCTCTACGGCCCCGTGCCCGGCCCGGCCGGCGGGATCGTCACCATCATCGAGACGGCCGCCACCCTGAAGAAGGTCAAGGCGCCGGTCAAGTCGTCGGGCATCAAGAAGGACAAGATGGGCAACATCATCCAGCCCGGCGCGGACAAGAAGAAGGGCAAGAAGTAGGAGCATGACGATGGAAGCCAAAGTACTCAACCTGAAGGGCGACGCGGTCGGCTCGCTGAAGCTGCCCGAGAACGTCTTCGGCGTGAAGCCGCAGACGACCCTGCTGCACGAGGTGACGACGGCCTACCTCGCCAACCAGCGCGAAGGCTCGGCGCACACGAAGACGCGCGCCGAGGTCTCGGGCGGCGGCAAGAAGCCCTGGAAGCAGAAGGGCACCGGCCGCGCGCGCCACGGCTCGACGCGGTCCCCGATCTGGCGCCACGGCGGCGTCGCCTGGGGCCCGCGCAACACCGTCAACTACCGCCAGGAGCTGCCGCGCGCGAAGTGGCGCCTGGGGCTCGCGCAGGCGCTCTCGGCCCGCGCGGCCGACGGCGGCCTCCGGGTGCTCGAGTCGCTGGCCTTGGACGGCGCGAAGACCAAGCAGGTCGCGGCGCTGCTCAAGGCCGTGAACGCCGGGCCGCGCGCGCTGATCGTCACCGAGGCGCACGACGCGAACCTGGTCCGCGCGGCGCGCAACGTGGAGGGGCTCAAGGTCTCCTTGGCCGCGCACCTCAACGCCTACGACGTCCTCGTCTGCCGGACCCTGATCATGACGAAGGGCGCCATCGAGAAGCTGGCCCCGAGGTGGAACTGATGCCCGTCGCGACCTTCGATCCCACGATCCACATCCTCAAGCCCTTGATGACGGAGCGCTCGACGCTCCTCAAGGAGCAGTTCAACCAGTACGTGTTCGCGGTGCTGCCGACGTCCACTAAGACGGACGTCAAGCGCGCCGTCGAGGAGCTCTTCAAGGTCAAGGTGTCGGCCGTGCGCACCATGAACGTGAAGGGGAAGTTCCGCCGCTTCGGCAAGGGCGGGGGCTTCAAGTCCGACTGGAAGAAGGCCATCGTCACTTTGAAGACCGGCGACAAGATCGAGCTCGTCGACCAGGTCTCGTAGGAGTCCTTATGCCCGTCAAGAGCTTCAAACCTTACACCCCGTCGCGCCGGAACATGACCTCGGCCGACTTCTCGGAGCTGACGACCGACCGGCCCGAGAAGAGCCTGACCGTGGGCCTGCGCAAGTCCGGCGGCCGGAACAACACCGGCATGCTGATGGTCCGCCACATCGGCGGCGGCCACAAGCAGAGCTACCGGATCATCGACTTCAAGCGCGACAAGAAGGGCGTCCCCGGCACGGTGATGAGCGTCGAGTACGACCCGAACCGGTCCGCCCGCATCTCGCTGGTGAACTACGCCGACGGCGACAAGCGCTACATCCTGCACCCCGTGGGCCTCAAGGTCGGCGACTCGGTGATGAGCGGCCCCGACGCCGAGATCAAGGTCGGCAACTGCCTGCCCATCGGCAAGATCCCGGACGGCTCCTTCGTGCACAACCTGGAGCTGATCCCGGGCAAGGGCGGCCAGATGGTCCGGTCCGCCGGCTCGCAGGCGCAGCTTCTGGGCAAGGACGGCGGCTACGCGACGATCAAGCTGCCCTCCGGCGAGATCCGCATCGTCCTCGACCGCTGCATGGCGACGCTCGGCCAGGTCTCGAACATCGAGCACGACACGATCACCTTGGGCAAGGCCGGGCGCTCGCGCCACCGCGGGATCAAGCCCACGGTCCGCGGCACGGCGATGAACGCGGTCGACCACCCGCACGGCGGCGGCCGCGGCAAGTCCAAGGGCGGCAACCACCCGCGCTCGCCGTGGAACCAGCTGGCGAAGGGCAAGAAGACGCGCAACAAGAAGAAAGTCTGGGGCTGGACCCTCGTCCAGGACCGGCGCAAGGGACAGGGGGGATAAGCGATGAGCCGCTCCACTAAGAAGGGCCCGTACGTCGACCAGAACCTTCTCGAGAAGATCCTGGCGATGAACGCCAAGTCCGAGAAGCACAAGATCAAGGTCTGGTGCCGCGAGTCGACCGTGACCCCCGAGATGGTGGGCCACACGATCGAGGTGCACAACGGCCGCAAGTTCCTCCCGATCTACATCTCCGACCAGATGGTCGGTCACAAGCTCGGAGAGTTCGCTTTCACGCGCTTCTTCCGTGGGCACGGCACGTCCCACACGAAGGAAGCCAACGCGCTGAAGTAAGGGGATGACCATGGAAGCCATCGCGAAAGCCAAGTTCGCCCGCTACGGAGCCCGCAAGGTCAACTCCGTGCTGGGCCAGATCCGGGGCAAGTCGGTGAAGTCCGCCGAGCTGCTCTTGCCGCTGATCCCCCGCAAGGCCCAGGAGCTCGTCGCCAAGACGCTCAAGTCCGCCGCGGCCAACCTGCAGGTCAAGGCGGGCAAGAAGCTCGACCCCGCCGGCATGTGGGTCAAAGAGTGCTGGGCCAACCAGGGCCCGATGAGCCACATGAAGCGCGTCCTGCCCGCCCCCCAGGGCCGGGCCTACACGTTCAAGCGCAAGGTCTGCCACCTGACGATGGTGGTCGCCGACGAGCCGTCCAAGAGGAATTAAGATGGGAAACAAGATCCACCCCAAGTCGGTCCGCCTCGGCTACATCCAGGACTGGGAGTCGAAGTGGTTCTCCCTGCGCGACATGCCCGCGCTGATCGGCGAGGACTTCTCCATCCGTAAAGAGGTCAAGGAGCGCTTCCGCCTCGCCGCCGTCAGCTGGGTCGGCATCGAGCGCGCCGGCTCGTATCTGCGCGTCAACATCCACACCGCCCGCCCCGGCGTCGTCATCGGCAAGAAGGGCGTCGACATCGAGGCCGTGCGCGCGAAGATCGAGGGCATGACCAAGCGCAAGACCTACATCAACGTGATGGAGGTCAAGGAGCCCGACCTGGACGCCCGGCTCGTCGCGGAGGCCATCGCGATGCAGCTCGAGCGCCGCATCGCCCACCGCCGCGCGATCAAGCGCGCGATGGAGCGCACCATGCAGGCCGGGGCGCTCGGCATCAAGATCGAGATCAAGGGCCGCCTCGGCGGCTCCGAGATCGCCCGCCGCGAGTGGAACCGCGAGGGCCGCGTGCCCCTGCACACGTTCTCCGCGGACATCGACTACGGGCTCATCGAGGCCGTGACCACGATGGGGCTCATCGGCGTGAAGGTCTGGATCTTCAAGAAGACCTACTTCGCCAAGTCCCCCAACGAGCTCTTCAAGCAGGCCGTCGAGGAGGGCCGCCTTCCCGCGGCCCCCGAGCCGGCGGCCGTCCCCGTCGCGGCGCCCCGCGTCGTGGCCCCCAAGGCCTCGACGGAGCACTACGGCGAGAAGTCGGGCGCGATGCCCGACCTGCCGGCCTCGGCGCTCGCGCAGCTCGCCGGCGAGGAGCCGCGCGACAAAAAGGACGAGGAGTAAGCCATGCTGATGCCCAAGCGAGTCAAGTTCCGCAAGCCCCACTCGGCGCCCTACATCAAGGGCGTCGCGAAGAAGGGCACCACCATCGCGTTCGGCGAGTTCGGCCTGAAGGCGCTCGAGCCCAAGTGGGTGTCGGCGCGCCAGCTGGAGGCCTCCCGCATCGCGATCACGCGCTACCTGAAGAAGGGCGGCAAGCTCTGGACCCGCGTGTTCCCCGACAAGGCCATCACCAAGCACCCGGCGGAGACCCGCATGGGCAAGGGCAAGGGCGCGCCCGAGTACTGGGCCGCCGTCGTGAAGCCCGGCCGGATGCTCTTCGAGATCGAAGGCATCCCCGAGGACCAGGCCCGGCTGGCGCTGCTGCGCGCGTCGCACAAGCTGCCGATCAGGACCAAGTTCGTCACCCGCGAAGGGATCTGACCATGAAGACCAAAGAGAAGGACCAGAAGAAGAACCAGTCCGCGGCCGAGCTCCAGAGCGAGCTCGCGAAGCTCCGCGAGAAGCAGTTCCGCCTGGGGTTCAAGCACAAGGTGGCCCCGCTGGAGAACCCGATCGAGCTGCGCACCGTCCGGCGGAACATCGCCCGTCTGGAGACGTTCCTGCGCCAGAAGCAGCTCGCGGGCAAGGAGTGACCATGACCACCGCTTCCAAAGAAGAGACCGTCGGGCGCGGCCGGCGCCACCAGTTCCGGGGCGTCGTCCAGTCCGACAAGGCCGACAAGACCCGTGTCGTGATGGTGGAGTGGACGTACCGCCACCCCCGCTACGACAAGACCCTGCGCAAGCGCTCGAAGTTCTACGTCCACGACGAGAAGAACGAGTCGCACGCCGGGGACCTGATCGAGATCATGGCGACGCGCCCGCTCTCCAAGCTCAAGCGCTGGCGCCTGGTCCGCATCGTCGAGAAGGCCCGCATCCCGCAGATGGCGGCCGAGGCTCCGGCGACGAAGGAGGCCGCATGATCCAGCTGCGCACCATCCTGACGGTCGCCGACAACTCCGGCGCCCGCAAGCTCCAGTGCTTCAAGGTCTCGGGCGGCCATCACCGCCGCTACGCCTCCTTGGGCGACATCATCGTCTGCTCCGTGCGCGACGCGATCCCGCACGGGGCCATCAAGAAGGGCGAGGTCGTCAAGGCCGTCGTCGTGCGCACCCGCAACAACATCATGCGCAAGGACGGCTCCTACATCCGCTTCGACGACAACGCCGCGTGCGTGATCGACGACAAGAACGAGCCCAAGGGCACCCGCGTCTTCGGACCGGTCGCCCGCGAGCTGCGCGACAAGGAGTTCCTGAAGATTATCTCCTTGGCGCCGGAAGTGATCTAAATGAAGCTCATCATCAAGAAGAAGGACACCGTGATGGTCCTCGCGGGCCGCGACAAGGGGAAGAAGGGCGAAGTCCTGCGCGTGTTCCAGGACGACGGCAGCCTCCTCGTCGCCAAGGTCAACGTGGTCTGGAAGCACAAGAAGCCGACCCAGGCCGACCCCGGAGGGCGCACCCAGATGGAGGCGCCCATCCCCCGCTCGAAGGTCATGCTCGTCTGCCCCAAGTGCGAGCAGGCCGTGCGCCCGAAGCGCGACGTATTGAAGACCGGAGAGCGCGTGCGGGTGTGCCGCAAGTGCTCCGAAGTCATCCTCTAAGGTAACGACATGGCCGACAAGAAAGACGCGACCGAGAAGAAGGAAAAGAAGATGAAGACGCCCGGGACGCCGCACCCCCAGGCGAACATCCAGAAGCCCAAGCGCGGCGAGGGCCCGGTGAAGCTCGCCGGCGGCACCGGCACCTACGAGAAGGTCGCCGAGGCGCCCCGGATGAAGACCGCCTACCTCAAGGAGATCGTCCCGGCCTTCCGCGAGGAAGGCAAGGAGAACGTCCACGCGGTGCCGCGGCTCACGAAGATCGTGGTCAACATGGGCGTCTCCGAGGCCCGCGAGAACATCCAGGAGCTCGACTCCGCCCGCGAGGAGCTGGCGATGATCACCGGCCAGCTGCCCCAGGTGCGCCGCGCGAAGAAGTCGATCTCGAACTTCAAGCTGCGCGAGGGGATGCCCATCGGCCTGCGCGTGACGCTGCGCGGCGACCGGATGTGGGAGTTCTTCGACCGCCTCGTGTCGGTCGCCGTGCCGCGTATCCGCGACTTCCGGGGCCTCGAGCCCCGCGGGTTCGACGGCCGCGGCAACTTCAACCTGGGCCTCAAGGAGCACCACATCTTCCCCGAGGTCAACATGGAGAAGTCGCAGAAGGCCCGCGGCATGAACATCACGTTCGTGACCTCGGCCGGCAACGACGAGGACGGCTTCGCCCTGCTCGACAAGATGGGGATGCCGTTCAAGAAGAAGAACCAGCAGGACTAAAGGATACCATGGCCACCTATTCCGCGATCGCGAAGATGAAAAAGCCGCAGAAGTACGCGGTGCGCTACCGCAGCCGCTGCCAGCTCTGCGGCCGCCCCCGCAGCTTCATGCGCGACTTCGCGCTGTGCCGCATCTGCTTCCGCAAGATGGCGCACCAGGGGCAGATCCCCGGCGTCAAGAAGTCTTCCTGGTAGGAGAGAAGAATGGACACCATCGGCAATTTCGTCACCTCGATCCGCAACGCGAACCTGCGCATGAAGGACCGCGTGGACGTGCCGCTCTCGAATCTGAAGGTCGAGATCGCGCGCATCCTCAAAGACGAGGGCTTCATCGCGAACTACAAGGCCCTGGTCGCCGAGACCAAGCGCCCGATGCTCCGGGTCTTCCTCAAGTACTCGCCCGAGAAGGAGCACGTGATCCGCGGCATCAAGCGGGTCTCGAAGCCCGGCCTGCGCGTCTACCGCGGCTACGGCGAGATCCCGAAGTCGCGCGGCGGCTTCTCGGTGACCATCCTTTCGACGCCCAAGGGCGTCATGACCGACCGCCAGGCCCGGGAGTCCAAGCTCGGCGGCGAGATCCTCTGTCAGGTCTGGTAGGAGAGAGACTATGAGCCGAGTCGGCAACAAGCCCATCGAGATCCCCGCGGGGGTCTCCGTCCAGATCCAGCCGGGCAACGTCCGCGTGAAGGGCCCGAAGGCGGAGCTCGCCTTCGCCCTCCCGCACAACATCACCGTCGAGCAGAAGGACAAGGTCCTCGTCGTCGTCGCCGGCAAGGGCGGCGGCGACCAGACCCGCGCGCTCCACGGGATGGCCCGGGCGCGCATCGCCAACATCGTCCTCGGAGTGGTCAAGGACTTCTCGAAGAACCTCGAGCTCAACGGCTTGGGCTTCCGCGCGGAGGTCGTCGGCGAGAAGCTCAAGATGACGCTCGGCTTCTCGCACCCCGTCGAGTTCGCGCTGCCCAAGGGCATCCGCGTCGAGGTCGACAAGAAGCAGACCAAGGTCACGGTGCTCGGCTCCGACAAGGAGCTCGTCGGGCAGACCGCCGCCACCATCCGCTCCCTGAAGAAGCCCGAGCCCTACAAGGGCTTCGGCATCCGCTACGAGGGCGAGCGCGTCCACCGCAAGGCGGGCAAGACGGCCGCGGGCGCCGGCGCCGGCGGAGCGAAGAAGTAAGGCCCCTGAGGGCCAGGAACGATCATGAAAGACAAGTGGACCCGCCACGAATACCGCACCACTCGCACCCGCGCCAAGATCCGCGAGGCGGCCAACGGCCTGCCGCGCCTCTCGGTGCGCCGCTCGCTGCGCTACTACTACGCCCAGGTCATCGACGACGTCAAGGGCGTGACCCTCGCCGTCGCGTCCAGCCAGGACGAGGCGATCAAGGGCAAGCGCGTGACCTGCAAGAGCGTCAAGGACGCCCAGGCGGTCGGCAAGCTCATCGCCGAGCGCGCCGTCAAGGCCGGCGTCAAGCAGGTCGTCTTCGACCGCGGCGGCCGGGTGTACCACGGCAGCGTCAAGGCGCTCGCCGACGCGGCCCGCGAAGCCGGGCTAAAGTTCTAGGACAGAGGAAACCATGACCCCATCCCCCACTCCCTCGGCACCCCAGGCTCCCGGCGGCTACGGCCGCGACGGCGGACGCCGTCCCGGCGGCGGAGGCCGCGGCCGCGGCCCCCGCAAGCAGACCGAGTCCGAGGCCCTGGGCCTGACGGAGACCGTCGTCTCCATCAACCGCGTCTCGAAGACGGTCAAGGGCGGCAAGCGCTTCTCGTTCGGCGCGCTCG
>SCTT01000149.1 GCA_004322435.1 bacterium | reverse complement strand
TGCTCTTCCGATCTCCGCGTCGCCCGCGGCCAGATGCTCGCCTACATGGGCACGACCGGCCGCTCGACCGGCAACCACCTGCATTACGAGGTGTGGCGCCACGGCAAGCCGGTCAACCCGCTCGCCTTCCTGCGCGTGCAGTCGGACGACGGGCGGGGCTCCTGATGTCCCTCTTCTCGCGCGACGCCGAGCGCCGCTTCGACGGCGGCGACGTCACCACCGTGGTCGGCGTCGAGGCCTACTTCCAAGGCGCCCTGACGGTCCGTGGGTCGCTGCGCATCGACGGCGAGATCGAGGGCAACGTGCTCGAGGCCCAGACCGTCGTCGTCGGCCCCAAAGGCCGGGTGCGCGGCGACATCTGCGCCGAGCACGTGATCGTGGCCGGCAGCGTGGCCGGCGAGGTCGTGGCCTCGGGCCAGCTCGAGCTCAAGTCGGGCGGCCGCATCCACGGGAACATCCACACCCCCAAGCTCACCATCGACGACGGAGCGGTCTTCGAGGGCCGCTGCGTCATGACCGACCGCGCGGCCGAGCCGGCCCGGGCGGCCGAGACCGCCGGTTCCTGAGGTTCCCCCCATGATGTCCTTCCTGCGCCGGCACAAAGAGACCTTCATCCTGGCGGTCTTCATCATCTTCATGGTCGGCATCTTCGTGGGCCTGGGCGGCTACTACTTCACCGGCGCCGACACCACCGAGGCGGTCGCCGTGGTCGGCGGCACGAAGCTCCCCTACCTGCGCTACCGCACGCGCCTGGGGCAGTACCTGGACGCGATGCGCGCCCAGGGCCAGGAGGTCTCGCCCGAGGACGAAGGCCGGGTCAAGCAGGAGCTCCTGCGCGAGATGATCGTCGACGAGCTCCTGGCGCAGCAGGCCGAGCGGATGGGCCTCTACGTCTCGGACGCGGAGCTCGCCAACGCCATCCAGCAGACCGCCCCGTTCCAGCGCGACGGGCATTTCGACCAGGACATCTACTTCCAGGCCGTCCGCTACACGTTCAAGACCACCCCGGAGCAGTTCGAGCGGATGCACCGGCGGTCGATGCTGAGCTCGAAGCTCAAGGCGCTCATGTTCCGGATGGCGAAGGTCCTGCCCGGCGAGGTGCGCGACGAGTACCTGCGCTCCGGCGGCGCGCTCAAGGACTGGGACAAGCGCTCCCCCGAGTTCGAGCAGCAGCTGCGCCAGCACCGCGCGCTCGACACCGTCAACTTCTTCCTGCGCCAGCTCTCGACCCAGGTCGAGATTCGCAGCTTCTTGGACGCCCGCGAACAGGGCCGTTAAACCACCCCCGGAGATTCCATGGACAGCATCCTCGTCGTCGGCTCGGTCGCGCTCGATTCCGTGAAGACCCCGGAGGGCGAGAGCGTCGAGGCGCTGGGCGGCTCGGCGGTCTACTTCTCCCTCTCCGCCAAGCAGTTCGTGCCGGTGGGCCTCGTGGGCGTGGTCGGCGAGGATTTCCCCGACGCGCACCGCAAGCTCCTGTCCTCGCGCGGCGTGGACCTGACGGGGCTTAAGACCGCCAAGGGCAAGACCTTCCGCTGGGCGGGCCGGTTCTCGAAGGCGATGGACAAGGCCAAGACCTTGGACACCCAGCTCAACGTCTTCTCGACCTTCAAGCCCGAGCTCACCAAGGAGCAGCGCGAGGCGCCGGTGCTCTTTTTGGCCAACATCGACCCCGACCTCCAGTGGGACGTGCTGGCGCAGATGAAGAAGCCGCGCGTGGTCGCCTGCGACACGATGAACTTCTGGATCGGCTTGAAGCGCCCCGCCATCCGGGAGCTCCTGAGCCGCGTCGACGTCCTCTTCGTCAACGAGGAGGAGGCCCAGAAGCTGGCGCGCACCACGAACAACATCCGCGCCGCGCTGACGCTCTCGGCCTGGGGTCCCCGCGTCGTCATCCTCAAGAAGGGCGAGCACGGCGCGCTCCTGTGCGCCGGCGGCCAGGTCTTCCCGTTCCCGGCCTTCCCGGTCAAGACGGTCAAGGACCCGACGGGCGCCGGCGACACCTTCGCGGGCGGCTTCATGGGCTCCCTGGCCGAGTCCGGCGGGGACTTAAAGGACGTCGGGGCGCTCAAGCGCGCGCTGGCGACCGGCATGGTGATGGCCTCCTTCACCGTCTCCGAGTTCTCCACCAAGCGCCTCGAGACCTTGAACCGCTCCGAGATCGAGCGCCGCGCGGGCGAATACCGCGAGCTCCTGTCCTTCCCGGCCGCCGCCGTCCCCGCTTGATCGCGGTCCGCGGCCTCTCGAAGACCTTCGGGGGACGCCCCGTCGTCGACGGCTTGGACCTCCACGTCGCCGCCGGGGAGATCTACGGCTTCCTGGGCCCCAACGGCGCCGGCAAGACGACCACCGTCAAGATGCTCACGGGCCTCCTGCGCCCCACCGCGGGGACGGCGAAGGTCTGCGGCTTCGACGTGCAGACGCAGACGCTCGAGGCCAAGCGGCGGTTGGGGCTGGTCCCCGACGAGCCCTTCGTCTACCCCAAGCTCACCGGCGCGGAGTTCTTGCGCCTCACGGGCGACCTCTACGAGGTGCCCCTCGAAGTCCAGCGTCGCCGCATCCCCGAGCTCCTCGAGATGTTCGAGCTGACGCACGCGGCCGGCGAGCTCTTGGAGACCTACTCCCACGGGATGCGCCAGAAGACGGTGCTGGCCGGGGTGCTCCTCCACGAGCCCAAGGCCCTCCTCCTCGACGAGCCCCTCGTGGGCCTCGACCCCAAGAGCGCGAAGATGGCCAAGGAGATCTTCAAGACCATGGCCTCCCGGGGCTGCGCCATCTTCATGTGCACGCACGTGCTCGAGATCGCCGAGCGCATCTGCGACCGCATCGGCATCATCTTGGGCGGCAAGCTCGTCGCCGAGGGGACGCTCTCCGACCTGCGGGCGAACGCCAAGACCGGCGGCGGCGCCCTCGAGGACATCTTCCTGAACCTCACCGGCGGGGCCGAATATGCGTCGCTCCTTAAGAACCTTTAGCCTCCTCCTCGAGCGCCGCCTGCGTTCCGGGGTCAACCGCGTCACGAGCCAGACCCGCTACGAATGGGTCCGCAACCTGGCCTTCGTCGCGATGGGCCTTTGGATGATGGAGGGCCTGCGCTACGGCTTCCACCGCCTCTTCACGTTCCTCCACGGCATCCAGCTCATCGGGCCCATCCTCGTCTGGAAGCTGACCGCGATGGTGCTCTTGGGGACGCTCTCGATGGTCGTCATCTCTTCCTTGGTCATCTCGCTGACCAGCCTCTACTACGCCTCCGACCTGCGCTTCTTGATGCGCGCGCCCTCGCCCTTGGTCGTGGTCTTCGCGGACAAGGCCGTCGAGACGGTCTTCTTCTCCTCGTGGATGATCGTGCTGGTGGTCCTTCCCATCATGACGGCGCTCACGCAGGTGGCGGACCTCGGCTGGGGCTTCTTGGGGGGCTTCGGTTTCCTCCTGCTCCCGTCCTTGGTGCTGGCCGCTTCGGTCGGCATGATCTTCTCCTTGGTGCTGATGGCCCTCTTCCCGTCGTCCCGCACGCGCGACGCGGTGTGGCTCTTGTCGTCCTTGGCGGCCGCCGCCGTCTACGTCCTCGTGCGCGCCTCCGAGCCCGAGCGCCTCATCCGTCCCGACGCCATGCAGCGAGTGACCGAGTACCTGCGCTACCTGCAGGCGCCCACCGCGCCCTGGGCGCCTTCCTGGTGGGTCACGGAGGGCGTCTCGGCCTGGGCGGGGGGGCGGATGGACGTGTTCTGGTCCCGCGCGGCGCGCCTCTACGCCTCGGCGGGGGCGGCGAGCGTCGTCCTGCTGGCCTTGGCCTCCCGGCTCTACGCCGTCGGCTACTCGGGGGCGCAGGAAGGGGCGCTCAGCCGCCGCCCGCTCGACGTCGGGCCGACGCCCGAATTTCGGGTCCGGGCGTTCTTAGCCCGTCTCCTGGGCCGGTTCGCCCCTTCTCCCGCGACCGCGGCGTTGGCCTGGAAGGAGCGCAAGACGTTCTTGCGGGACGTCAAGCATTGGTCGCAGATGGTCCTCATCGCGGCCCTGGTGATGGTGTACCTGCTCTCCATCCAGCGCCTTCCGCTCGACACCGCCGAGCTCAAGAGCCTCGTGTGCTTTCTCAACATCGGCGTCGCGGGCTTCGTGCTGGCTTCCTTGGGACTGCGCTTCACCTTCCCCGCGGTGAGCCTCGAGGGCCGGAGCTACTGGTTCGTGCGTGCGGCGCCTTTGACCTCGGCCCAGCTGATGCGCCAGAAGGCCCTCTTCACCTTGCCGCCGACGCTTTTGGTGGGGACGGCCTTGGTGGCCGCGTCGAACCACCTGCTGGGGGCGGACCGCTTCACCGCTTGGCTGACGGTGCTGACCATCTGGCTCTGCGCCGTGACGCTGACCGCGATGGGAGTCGGTTTCGGGGCCCTTTTCCCTCGTTTCAACGTCGAGAACATCCACCAGGTG
>SCTT01000148.1 GCA_004322435.1 bacterium | reverse complement strand
TCGTGGGGGGGCGGGCCGGCGCGTCAGGGACGCTGCCGGCCTTCCTCCACCCGCTTCTTGAGGACGAACTCGGCGACGGAAAAGTCGAAGGGGTCGTCGATGTCGAGGTTCTGCTCCTTGTCGAGGAGCACGCGCTCGATGCGCCGCCCGTAGCGGTCTCCCTGGAGGATCAGGCTGCCCTTGATGACGTAGACGTTGCCGTCGTCGTAGAAGAAGCCGGGGATGTCCTGGCGCCGGGCCGAGTGGGTGCCGTATTCCTGGAACTTGCAGGTGAATCCCGTGGCCAAGGAGTCCGCCCCGGAGTCCAGGAAGCGCTCGATGCAGAGGTCGATGAGGCCGGGGTCCCGGACCGGCGAGGTGGGCTGGAGGACGACCACGGCCTCGGCGGACAGGGACCGGACGGCGTGCTCGAGGACGGCGAGGGTGGAGGTCTCGTCGCGGGCGAGCTCCGGCGGCCGCATCAGGACCTCCGCCCCGAGGCCGCGGGCGACGGCGGCGATCTCCGCGTCCTCGGTCGAGACCACGAAGCGGTCGAGCCGGCGCGCCGCGCGGGCCGCCTCGAGCGTCCAGGCGATCAGGGGTTTCCCCAGCAGGGGCTTGATGTTCTTGCGCGGGATCCCCTTCGAGCCGCCGCGGGCGGGGATGACGCCGAGGATCATGACGCCGCTCCCGCCGCCGCGCCCGCGGCGAACGCGCGGAAAGACTCGAGGCTGGTCCGCGACGTCCGGGCGAATCGATGGCGCATGCGCGCGACGGCCTCCCGCCGCGCGGGTTCGGCCCACCACGCCGCCGGGTCGCGGCCCGCCGTCTCGGCCGCCGCCAAGAGCGACGGCACCTCGTCGTGGAAGACGCCCAGGCCGCGCAGCTCGTCGAGATGCCGTTCGAAGGCGGCGGGGCCGCGCCACCAGCGCCTGTCCCAGGCGGCGAGGAAGGGGCGGTCCATGGCCAGGACCTCCAAGAAACCCGTGCCGCTGTAGTCCACCACGGCGATGCCGGCCCGGAGGGAGGCCAGCGGGAAGGACGGGGACGAGATGAAGTCCGCGGCGGGGTGCTTCGCCCGCATCGCGGCCACGTGCCCCCAGCCGTGGTCGGTCGGCGGGACCTTGACCCCGACGGACCCGAGGCGGGAGAGGCCGGCGAGCATGTCCTCCTGGCGGCGGAAGTACTCGAGCGCGAACTCCGGGAAGACCGGCGAATAGAGCCAGCGCGGGACGATGTCCTCGCTGAAGCAGATGGCCAGGAACCTCCACTTTTCGGCGCCGGGGCGGTGCGCGGCGAGGCGCGAGAGGTAATGGGACGGAAGCGGGACGACCTTCCCGCCTTGGCCGTAGGTCGTGGCGTCGTCCCGGCCCCAGCCCCAGGTGACGAACTCGTCGGCCAGCTTGTATTCGACCCCCGCGTTGAGGGAGGCGAGGTAGGTCCCGTAACCGGCTCCGTGCTGGACGCTGGCGATCTTGGCGCCGCGGTCCGCCAGCAGGGCGACGGCCGCCCGAGAGACGCCCGGCAGGGTCCACGCCTGCCCGAAGGTGACGATGCGCGTGACGCGGGGGAAGGAGGCGGCCAGAGCCTCGGCCCGGGCCAGGGTGGCGGGGAGGGCTTCCAGCATGCTCGTCGGCAGCAGCAGCGTCAGCGCCGTCCTCAGCGGCTCGGGGAACGCCTTGAAGGCCTCCCGGCGCAGCGCCGCGTCGGGCGGGGTCGGGGGGGAGTCGGTGGGCGGGAGGATCGGGAAGAGGGAGCCCTTGGCCGCCCAGACGCCGAACTCCCCCGGGGAGACGTGGTAGCGGTCGGCGAACAGGGTGGCGGCCCCGGCTCCGGGCCAGAGCCTGGAGGCGAGCAGCGTCAGAGCCTCGCGGGCGCCGCGCGAGGGGG
The DNA here is from genome assembly GCA_004322435.1 of bacterium. Lineage (GTDB taxonomy): Bacteria > Elusimicrobiota > Elusimicrobia > UBA1565 > UBA1565 > SCTT01. The sequence continues at coordinate 4,431 of SCTT01000148.1, read as the reverse complement.
GCGGCGGCCGCGACGACGGGGCGGTCGCGTAGAGCACGGGGTCTCCGTCGGGGCCTTCGAGCCACCGGCGGGCCGCCGCGGTGACGAGCGCCTGGCGGCTGCCCGTCCGTCCCAGGACCAGCCGGAAGTACTCCGGGAAATCCCCGGGCGGGAGGTCCGGCTCCCCGGCGGACGGGGCGAGACGTGCCCCGGCGCCGCGCACGGCCGCGCAGCGGAGACGGAGGTCCTCGAGGGTCCCGCAGGCGTGGGCCAGCCATTTGTACAGGTACACCTGCCAGAACCGAGTCCCCAGCGCGCCGACTCCGGTCGCGGACTCGAGGGCCGCGCAGACGGGCCCCGTCGCCTCGTCGGCGTCGCGCAGCGCCTTCACGGAGGCCGCCAGCACGTCGTCGGGGGCCGCGTACGGACGGGCGACGCGCCCCAGGGGGATCCCGGAGGGGAGCGTCCCGTCGCAGAACACCCAGGGGCCGAGCGCGTAGGCGTCATCCCGCACCTGACCGGAGGAGGGGCGGTCGATGAGCAGCGCCGGGGTCATCCCCAGCTGTCCCGCACGAGGATGAAGGCCTCGGCGGCGAGGAAGCCGGCCTCGGTGCCGCGCTTGCGCGCCAGCGCCTCGACCCCGCCGCGGGAGCGCGGGTGGGGGAAGTCGCGCAGCTCGCGGCCGTAGGCCTGCAGCGCCTCGATCTTGCGGTCCAGATGCTTGGAGATGTCCACGAAGACGTTGGGCTGGAACGCGTATTCGGGGAACGGAGGGGCGAACTCGGTCGACGAAGGGACCTCGTAGCAGAGCACGCGGGAGACGCGGTGGCCGGCCCAGACCCGGCAGGCGATGACGGCGGCCTGGAAGGCGGCGCGGTGGTCCTGATTGGCGTCCCCGCGGTGGTTGATGTAGACCACCTCGGGCTTGACGTCCTCGACGGCCTTCTCGAAAGGGACGATGAGGTCGATGAGGCGTTCGTCCATCGTCTCGTCCTTGTGGAGGCCTCCGAAGACCGGCTTGCGCGCGCCGAGGATCTTCGCCGCCATCCGGGAGCACTCCCGCTCCCGGTGGTTGGCGTGGGAGTCGAAGACGTGGTTGTAGGCGCGGTCGCTGGCGATGAAGATGTGGACGTCGTCTCCGGCGGCGGCGTGTTTGGCGATCGTCCCCCCGACCCCGAGCGTCTCGTCGTCCATGTGCGCGGCCAAGACCAGGACCCTCATGTCACGTCCTCCCAGGAGAGCGTCGCGTCCTCCTCGATGTCGCGCGCGGCGCGCTTGCCGACCACCTTGTCGAGAGCGTCGGGCGGGATCCCCGTGCCGGGGCGTTTGGCCGCGAGCATCGCGGCGACGATGGGCGTCCCCTTCGGGATGCGGGCGGCGGCCACCAGGCTCCGGCGGCCCATCGCGCGCGTCTTCGCCTCGAGCTCGGTGGGCTCTTTGCGGTCGCGGCCCAGCAGGGCCTCGGCGGCGCGGATGTTGCGCACCATGCGGGCCAGGCCGGCGTAGTCGGCGGAGATCTCGTGGTCGTAGCCGGGGCGCTTCGAGTCGAAGGTGAAATGTTTCTCGACGACCTTGGCGCCGAGGGCCACAGCCACGACGGAGGCGTCGAGGTCGGCTCCGGCCGCCGTGTGGTCGGAGTAGCCGACGACGCAGTCGGGGAACTCGCGGCGCAGGTCGGCGATCATCCCGAGGTGCGTCTCGGAGGGGGGGGTCGGGTAGGAGGAGATGCAGTGGAGCAGCGCGATGTCGCGGGCCCCGGCCTCGCGGGCGGCGTGCACGGCGGCGCGGACCTCTGGGACCGTCGAGGCGCCGGTCGAGAGGATGACCGGCTTGCCCTTGCGGGCGATGTGGCGGATGAGGGCGGGGTGGGTGATGTCCATCGACATCACCTTGAAGGCCGGGGTGCCGAGGCCGTCCAGGAAGTCGGCCCAATCCTCGTCGCAGGGGGTCGAGAAGAGCACCACGCCCGCCTTCTCGGCCGCCGCCTGCATCTCGCGGTACTGCTCGGGGGTGAAGACCGGCTTGATCTCCTGGAACTCCTCGAGCTGGGTCTGGCCGGGGCAGCCCGGGATGTCCCAGAACTTCTTGGCCGTGCGGGTGACGAGCTTTTCGGGGGTGAACGACTGGAGCTTGGCGGCCTGCGCGCCGGCGGCGCCGACGGCCCGGATCATCTCGAGGGCCCGCGCGAAGTCGTTCTCGTGGTTGCAGCCGATCTCGGCGATGACGAAGGCGGGGGCGGCGCCGCCGACGGGGATCGGCCCGATCTTGAACGACGGCCCGCTCATCGGGCCCCCGAGGCCTTGGGGGCCGCCAGGGCCGAACGCAGGGCGTCCACGGCCCGGCGCGCGTCGTCGTCGCTGACGCCGGGATGCAGAGGGAGGCAGAGCTGACGGCCGAGGGACGCCTCGGCCTGAGGGAAGTCGCCGGCGCGGGTCTTGAGGAGCCGCTGGTAGACGGGCTGGAGATGGCAGGGGGGCCAGTAGAGCTGTTCGGTCTCGACCCCGGCCTCGAGCATCCTTCGGGAGACGTCGGCGAGGTCGGTGCCGGGCGGCAGCAGCACCATGTACTTGTAAAAGCTGGGCTCGCAGGAGGCCCCCGGGTCCACCGGCGAGACGCCCGGCACCGAGGCGAGGAGGCGCCCGTAGGCGGCGGCGACCCGGCGGCGCGCGGCCAGGGCGGCGGGGAGGCCGCGGAGCTGGTGGACGCCCAGGACGCAACGGACCTCGTCCAAGAACCAGTCGTTGCCGAGGTTCTCGATGGCGTCGAGCCCGCCGCGGCGGCCCTCGCCGCGGCCGTGCAGGCGCAGGCTGCGGGCGTACTCGGCGAGGCCGTCGTCGTCGGTCGTCAGCATCCCGCCGGAGCCGGTGGTCATGATCTTGGTGGGATAGAAGGAGAAACAGCCGGCGAGGCCCAACGAGCCCGCGCGCCGGCCCTTGAAAGCCGCGCCGTGGGCGTGCGCGCAGTCCTCGACGAGGACGACCCCGCGCTCGCGGCAGAGGGCGGCGATCTCGTCTAAGTCCGGGGAGACGGCGCCGCCGAGGTGGACGAGGAGCACCGCGGCCGTCCTCGGGGTCAGGCGGCGGCGGAGTTCCGCCGCCGAGAGCTGGAGGGAGGCCGGGTCGGTGTCGGCCAAGACCAAGGTCCCGCCCGCGTAGAGCACCGCGTTGCCGCTGGCGATGAAGGTGTTTGTGGGGACGACCACCTCGCGCCCGCCGAGCTCCAGGCGGCGCAGCACGGTCTCGAGGGCGGCCGTGCAGGAGGAGAGGGCCACCGCGTGCTTGGTGCCGACGAAGGCGGCGAACTCCGACTCGAAGGCCTGCAGGAAGGGGCCCATCATCAGGCGGCCCGAGCGGAGCACGGCCTCGACGTCCTTGAGGATCTCGGGGACGCCGGTGAAGGCCGGTCGGGCGCAGCGGACGGGCTCGGGGGTGGTCATCGGGGCTGGGCGAGGCGGTATTGTGCAATAAACTCGGCGACGGCGTCCCCGAGGGGCATGGCCCGGGCCTGGGGGCCCAGCACGCGCCTCAGGGCGGCGGCGTCGGCCCGGCGGGGCGGCGGCGGCGGCCCGACGCGGGGGACGAACTCGACCTTCGGGCGCGGCGCGCCGGAGGCGGCGAGGCGGTCCGCCACGAGCGCGGCGAGCGCGGCCAGGGTGACGGACTCGCCGCGGGCCACGTCCAGGGTCAAGGCGGGGCGCTCGCCGCGGCCGAGCAGGAGGGCCAGCCAGCGGACGGCGTCGCGGCGGTCGACGAGGTCGAGCTCGGCCGAGCCGTCTCCCGAGACGGCGATGCGGCCCGCCAGGCCGTTGCGGACGAAGGCGGCCACGACCTCCTGGCCGCGTCCCTGGGGGTCGAAGCCGAAGACGCTGGCGATGCGGGCGACGACGGCGGCCCCTCGGAACCCCCGCACGGCCTCCTCGGCGAGGAGCTTGGTGCGGGCGTACTCGTCGGTCGGGGTCAGGACGAAATAGCTGGAGGCGAAGAGGAAAGAGCCGACGCCGGCCCGTTCGGCGGCTCCCACCAGGCGCCGCGTGAGGTCCACGTTGACGGCCATGGCCCGCGCCGGGTCGGCGGCGCACTCGTCGCCCTTGAGGGCGGCCAGGTGGGCGACGGCCCCGCATCCGGCGAGGGCGGCGTCGAGGGCCCCGTCTTCGGGCGGCGTGCGGGCGGAGAGCGTGCGGACCTCGTGCGCGGCCGAGAGGGCCTCGGCGAGCGCGGAGCCCAGGTACCCTCCCGCGCCGGTGAGCAGGACCCTCATCGCCGCGTCTTGGCGGCCAGGATGGCGGCCGCGACGCGGTCGGCGCCGCGCGGGTCGACGAGCGCGGAGGCCGCGCGCGAGAGCCTTTGCCGGCCGGCGCCGTCCGCCAAGAACGCCGAAAGGCCGCGGGCCAGCGCGCGGTCCGAGAGCCGCGGGCCGATGCCGACGTCCACGGCCGCGCCGCGGGCGGCGAAG
>SCTT01000147.1 GCA_004322435.1 bacterium | reverse complement strand
GTGGTCTGCCTGGTGGCCAGCGCGCCCATCCCCGTCAGGGGCGCGAACGCCGCGGGCGGGGTGTTCTCGAGCGCAATCAGCAGGCTCTGCACCGGCGTGGTCGAGGCCGCCCCAAAGGCGTCGATGGCGCTGACTTGCCAGTAGTAGGTTGTCCCGAAGAGTGGCGCGGCCAGGGCATAGGAGGTCGAGGCACCCTCTTGGACTGGTGCGAGCGCCGTCGGCGAGGTGCCGAAGGTCAGCCGGTAGCGGACCGAGTCCGACTCCGGGTCGCTTATCTCGGACCAGGAGAGGGCGGCGTTGGGCGTCAGCGTGTGCTGGCGGCTCACGCCCGAGCCGCCCAGGACGGCAGGCACGGCGGGGGCCCGGTTTGCGAAACGGGCGACGAAGCTCGCCCACGCGGCGGGCGTAGCGCCGCCATAGAGGTCGGCCGCGTTGACCCGCCAGTAGTAGGTGGTGTCGAAGAGCGGCTCGAGCGCGAAGGCCGTCTCGCCGGCCAGCGAATGGGACTGCCAGCTCGACGTGCTTGCACCCAGGTCCAACCGGTAAGCGACGGCGTCGCCATCAGGGTCGGTCGAGGGCGCCCAGCTCAGCGACACCTCGGGCGAAAGCGTGTGGAACTCTCGGACCGGAGCCGTGCTGGTGTAGAGCGGAGCGCTGGGCGCTGCGTTCCGGAACGCCAAAGTGAAGCTCTGGACGCCGCCGGTGGCGGCCGTCGTCGCGCCGAACGTGTCGTAGGCATCCACGCGCCAGTAGTAGGTGGCGCCGAAGGCCAGGCCCGGCCACGGGACCGAAGTCTGCGATGTGTCGGCAAGAGGCGCTAACGCGCTAAGGGCGGTGCCCACATGGACCCGGTAGGTGACGAGGTCGGAGTCGGGGTCGCTCGATGCGGTCCAGGACAGGGCACGGTCGGCATCCCGGGTTACGACCATCCCGGCAGGGCCGATGGGGTCGAAGGCCCGGGGCGCGCCGTTCGTGAACTGGTGGTAGACCCAGTTGAGCGGCGACGTCGAGACTGCGCCGTGGACGTCGGTCGCCAGGATGCGGTAGTAGTAGGCCTTGTTCACGGCCAGGTCCGTGAAGGTGTGGCCGAGCGGGGCCGGAGAGATGGTCGATAGGCGCTCGCTGTCGGTGCCGAACCGGATGCTGTACACGAAGGCGTCGCCGTCCGCGTCGGCCGCGTCCTGCCAGAACAGGGAGAGCGAGGGGGCCCAGCCGTGATAGGGTATCGTGCCCGACTTGGAGAGGTTCGCCGGCGCCGATGGGGCCGAGTTCCGGAAGGCCGGTTGGAAGACCTGGAGCCCGGTCGTGCTGGCGGCGCCGAAGCCGTCGCGCGCCGTCGCCTGCCAATAGTAGGTGGCGCCATACTGGAAGGTCAGGAGGTAGCTCGTCGCCGTCGAAGCCTGGACCAGCGGCAAGGCCGAGGGGTCCGTCGAGAGCGCCAGCGCGTAAGCGACCGCGTCGCCCTCCGGGTCGGCCGCGACGCTCCAGGACAGGAGCTGGCTCGTAGTCCGCGTAGAGAGCGGACCTGTGCCACTCAGCGGCTCGGGCGCCGCCGGCGCCGAGTTCTGGAGTTCGAGCAAGAGCGACTGCATCGGGGTGGCAGCCGTGCCGCCATAGGGGTCGTAGGCGCTCACCTGCCAGTAGTAGGTGGTGCCCAGCTGCGCGGCAGGCAGGGCATAAGAGGTCAGCGGCCCGTCCTGGACGAGCGAAAGAGACTGCGGGCTGCTTCCCAGCGAGAGCCGGTAAGCCACGCCGTCGCCATCCGGGTCGGTGGTGGTCGACCAGGAGAGGCTGGTACTGGGCGTCAGAGTGTGTTGCCGGCTGATTCCGGTCCCGCCGAGCACGGTCGGAACGGCGGGCGCGCGATTGATGAAGCGCGCGAGCACGCTGGCCCACGGCCCGGTGGTGCTGGCACCGTAGAGATCGGTCGCCGTGACGCGCCAATAGTAAGTGGTCTCGAAGAGCGGATACAGGGTGAAGGCGGTGGCAGTCCCGAGGCTGAAAGCCTGCGCGCTGCCAGTGCTGAGGCCGAGGTCTAGCCGATAGGAAAGGGAGTCGCCGTCGGGGTCCGAGGAAGAGGACCAAGTGAGGTCGACGCTGGGGAACAGGGTGTGGAATTCCGGCGCGGCAGCCGTGCCGGCGTAGCCCGGCGATGTCGGAGCCGAGTTCCGGAAGGTTAGTCCGAAGCTCTGCGTGCCGCCGGTCGCGGCGGTGGTCGCCCCGAAGGCGTCATAGGCGTCGACGCGCCAGTAATAGGTCGCGCCGAAGGGCAGCCCGGCCCAGGCGACGGCGGTCTGAGTCGTATCGGTGAGAGGAGCCAGTGCCGCGGGCGCGGTCCCCACATGGACGCGATAGGTGACCAGGTCGCCGTCAGGGTCGCTGGAGGCCGTCCACGAGAGGTTTTGGTTGGCATTCCGAGTGACGAGGGTCCCGGTCGGTCCGACTGGATCGAAGACGCGAGGCGGGTTGTTGAAGAACTGGTAGTAGACCCAGTTGAGCGGTGAGACCGAAGCCGCGCCATGGATGTCGGTCGCGACGATCCGGTAGTAATAGGCGGTGTTGACCGCCAAGTTGGGGACCATGAAGCCGAGCGGAACCGAGCCGATGAAGGCAGGCCGTTCGCTGTCCGTGCCGAAGTAGACGCTGTAAGTGAAGGCGTCACCGTCGGGATCGGCCGCATCCTGCCAGAAGATGGACTGTGAGGGCGACCAGCCGTGGTACGGGAGCGTCCCCGTCTTGGAGAGGTTCGAGGGCACGGTCGGAGCCGAGTTCTTGAAGACGGGCAGGAGAGTCTGCACTCCCGTCGCGCTGAGGCCGCCGAACCCATCCCGCGCGGTCACCTTCCAGTAGTAGGTGGTGCCGTACTCGAACGCGAGAAGATAGCTTGTCGCGCTCGAAGCCTGGACGACCGGCAGGGACGCGGCGTTGGTGGAGAGCGAGAACTCGTAGGTTACCGGGTCGCCGTCCGGGTCCACCGCGGCGCTCCAGGAAAGGAGTTGGCTGGCGTTACGAGTCGAGAGAATGCCCGTGCCCGTGAGGGGCGCGGGCGCGACGGGCGCTGCGTTCTGAAGCTCGACGAGCAGCGACTGAACCGAAGTGGCGGCGAGGCCGCCGTAAGGATCGTAGGCGCTCACCTGCCAGTAGTACGTCGCTCCGAGCTTTGGGGACGGAAGGGCGTACGACGTCGACGACCCCTCCTGGACGATGGAAAGGACCTGCGGCGCGCTCCCGACCGACAAACGGAACAGCGTGGGGTCGCCGTCCGGGTCGGTCGCGGCCGACCAGGCCAGCGTCGCGCTCGGAGTCAGCGTGTGCTGGCGGCTGACCCCGGAGCCGCTCAGGACCGATGGAGCGGTCGGTGGAGAATTTCGGAAGTTCAAGCCGAAGCTCTGGATGCCGCCGCTCGCGGTGGTCGTCGCGCCAAATACGTCATAGGCGGCGACGCGCCAGTAGTATGTCGAGCCGAAGGCGAGCCCGGCCCACTGCGCCGAGGTCTGAGTTGTGTCTGAGAGGGGAGCCAGCGAACTCGCGGAAGTGCCGACATAGACGCGGTAAGCCACGGGGTCCCCGTCAGGGTCGCTCGAGGCCGCCCACGAAAGGGTCTGGTTGGCATCCCGCGTGACCACGACCCCGCTCGGGCCGACGGGTTCGAAGGCGCGAGGCGGGTTATTGAAGAACTGGAAGTACACCCAGTTCACCGGCGAGTCCGAGGACGCGCCATAAATGTCCGTAGCGACGATACGGTAGTAGTAGGCCGTGTTCACGGCCAGGTTCGAGAAGGTGTGGCCGAGGGGCAGCGGCGAGAGCCGCGTGAGCTTCGCGGGGTCGGTGCCGAAGAAGAGCGAGTAGGAGAAGGCATCCCCGTCCGGGTCGCTGGAGTCCTGCCAGAAGAACGTCAATGACGGCGAGGTGCCGTGGTAAGCGATGGTCCCTGACTGGGTCCGGTTCTCCGGCGTGGTCGGCGCGGCGTTCTTGAAGACGGGCAGGAAGGTCTGGACCGCGCCCGTGGTGACCGCGCCGAAGGAGTCCTTGGCGGAGACTTGCCAGTAGTAGGTCGTCCCGAATTGGAACGTCAGGTCGAACGACGTCTGGGCGCCCTGCTGCTTGAGCGCCAGCCCGCTGGGAGTCGTGGAGAGGAAGAGGCTGTAGGCATACGAGTCCCCGTCCGGGTCGCCCGTGTCGCGCCAGGTCAACGAATGGGAGGTCGCCCGGGTGACAACGGCGGGGGTCGAGGTATAGAC
>SCTT01000016.1 GCA_004322435.1 bacterium | reverse complement strand
TGCCGAAGAACAAGAAGAGCATCGGGAGCTTGGCCTCCGCGCCGATGAGGATGGGGCGGAGGATGTTGTCGGTGGTGGCGACGACGACCAGGCACCAGACCGCGACGCCGAGGCCGTTGTTGACCGAGCCGGCCAGGACCATCCCCACCGAGATGGGCACCCAGACCGCCGCGGTGCCGACGAAGGGGACGGGCCCCATGAAGGCCGTGAGCGCCCCCAAGAGGACCGCGAAGGGGACGTGGAAGAGCCAGTAGCCGATGGCGGCCAGCAGGCCCTGCACGCCGGCCACGACGAAGATGCCGCGCAGGACGGCGGAGACCGTCTTCGAGAGCCGGTCCACGAGGGTCGCCTTGTGTTCCTCGGGCAGCGGGATGAGCTCGACGGCGCGGCGGAAGACCTTCGGGCCGTCGCGCAGGATGAAGAACAGCGAGAACACCAGCACGGCGACCTGGAAGAGGAAGAACACGACGTGGCGGAGCGCCGAGCCGGCGAAGCCCGTCATCGACGCGCTCAGGTCCTCGACGCCGGAGACGAGCCAGGCGCTCGGGTCCACCCCGCGCTCCCTGAGCGGCCCGGCCGCGCGCTCCCAGAGCTCCATGACCCGCGGGGGGAGGATGTCGGCGGTGGGCAGGCCCCCCGCGTAGCCGCGGGAATGGAGCCACTCGGTGACGACGGGGGCGATCTTGGCGGCCTGCTTGGCGGCGACCCAGCCGCCGAAGAGGGTCGGCAGCACGACCACGAGGGCCACCCCGAGCGTCGTGACCGCGGCGGCGAGGTTCGGCCGGCCCCCGCAGCGGCGGTTGAGGGCGGCGTGCAGCGGGTAGACGATGACGGCCAGCAGGCCCGACCCCATCAGCGCGACGTAGAAGTTCGCCAGGATCAGGTGGCACTGCCACGCCGTCAGCGCGAAGAGGGCGAAGAACGACCACCGGAACAGGCGGTGCCGCTCGATCGGGGCTTCGGCGGGCGGCGTCACCGGGACTCCGGGGGGGCTTCGCAGAAGTCCGAGAACTCGAAGCCGTGGACGGAGGCGCCGGGTCCGTCGGGGTGGAACGTCATCTCGTGCATGCGCTCGCGGGTGTCGTCTTTGGCGACCATATAGAGGCGTCCTTCGTCGACCAGGACGTAGCTGCGGTCCTCGTCGTCCCATTGGACGTCGGGGCCGGCGTTGCCGCCGTGGAGCCACAGGTTGTCCATCTTGATGAAGACCTTGACCGCCCCGCCGCGGCTGCCGTTCGAGAGCACCGCGCCGGCCTCCGAGCCGCGCCAGATGAGGTAGAACTGGTCATGGAGGCCCGAGCCGGTCCCGGCGTAGCGCAGGGCCTCGGCGTCCTCCTCCCACTTCCCGGTCGTGTTGACCTCTCCGTCGCGCACCTCGGAGACCGGCCGGTGCTCGCGGACGGGGGCGGGCTTCACCTGCACGCCTCGGCGCGCCCCGACGTAGAACGACGGCGTCGCGAACGCGCAGTGGTCGCGCTTGGGGTCGGTCTCGGACTTCTGCCCGAGCGGGGCCTCGTAGCCGTTGAAAGCGCGCAGCGCGGTCTGGATCTCGTGCTCGAAGACCCCGTAGGAGCCCTCTCCCAGCTTGTCGTGGACGACGCGGCCCTTGGGGTCGACGAGGTAGAAGGCCGGCCAGCCCTCGTTCTGGTACCCTTCCCAGACCTTGCGGCGGGTGTCGATGACGACGGGGAACTTGACCCCGCCGCGCTTGACGGCGCGGCGCACGCGCAGCGGGTCGCGGTCGAACTCGTAGTCCGGGGTGTGGACGCCGACGAGCATCAGGCCGTCGAGCGCGTAACGGTCCCACCAGCGCCCCAGCACGGCCGCCGCGCGCCGCGAGCGGAGGTTGTTGAAGTTGAGGAAGGCGACGAGGGTGACCCGGCGGCCCCGCAAAATCTCCAGCGGCAGCGGGGTCGAGTTGACCCACGCCGCGTCGCCCGGGAACGGCGGGGCCGGGGGCGTCAGCGGACGGACGGCGCCGGCGGGCGCGGCCGTGAGGAGGGCGGCCGCCAGGACGGCCGCTAGCGCCCGGGGTCCCCTCAGACGGCCGCTCCGGCGGGCTTCAAGGTCTTGAGATAAGTCCCGATGCGGCCGACGGCCTCGCGCAGGACGGCCGGCGGCTGGATCAGCGAGAAGCGGATGAAGCCCTCGCCCTCGGGCCCGAAGCCCGAGCCGGGCGTCAGCGCGACGCCGTGATCGAGGATGAGGCGCTCGCAGAACTCGAGCGACTTCATGCCCCGCGCCTCGCGCGGCAGCCGCGTCCAGACGTACATCGCGGCCTTGGGGGGCGTGGCTTCCCAGCCGATGCCCTTGAGCGCCGCGATCAGCGCGTCCCGGCGCTCCTGGTAGGCGGCGGAGGCCTTCCTCACGGGCTCGTCGGAGCCCTCGAGGGCGGCGATGGCCGCGTGCTGGAGGAAGGACGGCACCCCGTAGTCGAGGAAGCCCTTGAGCTTGCCCAGGGTCCCGACGGCCGCGGCGTTGCCGACCACGAACCCTAGGCGCCAGCCGGCCATCGAGTAGGTCTTCGAGGTCGAGTGGAACTCGACGGCGTGCTCCTTGGCCCCGGGCAGCTCGAAGATGGACGGGGCCTTGTAGCCGTCGAAGCCGATCTCGGAGTAGGCGTTGTCGTAGACCACCAGGAACCCGTGCTTGGCCGCCAGGGCCAGGGCGTCTTTTAAGAGCTGCAGGTTCGGCAGCGTGGCCCCGGTCGGGTTGTTGGGGTAGTTCAAGATCATGATCTTCGCCGCGGCGAGGTCGGCCTCGGGGATGGCCTTGAGGTCGGGGAGGAAGCCGTTCTCCTCCTTCAGGGGCATGAGCTTGATGACCCCGCCGGCGATGAGCACGCCGTTGTAGTGGACCGGGTAGCAGGGGCTGGGCACGAGGACGGCGTCCCCCGGGTCGAGCACGGCCATCAGGAGGTGGCCGATGCCTTCCTTCGAGCCGATGAGCGGCAGGACCTCGGTCTCGGGGTTGAAGTCGGCGTTGAAGCGCTTCTTGTACCAGGCGGCGACCGCCTTGCGGTACTCGGGCAACCCGTTGGCGATGGGGTAGCCGTGGGTCTTCACGTCCTCCATCGCCTTCTGGGCGGCGGCGATGGCGTGCTTGGGGGAGGGGAGGTCCGGGGAGCCCTGGCCCAGGTCGATGAGCTTGTGGCCCTTGGCCACGGCTTCGCGCTTGAGGTTCCCGATGTGGACGAAGATGTAGGGAGGGAGCTTAGAGAGCCGCTGGTTCATGCCGAACTTCATAGGAGCCTCCGGGGGGGACGACGCCCGCAGTATCTAAAATCTGGGGGCTTTTAAGGAAGGGGGGAGGTCAGGGCTTGCGGGCCAGGATGGCGTCGTCCAACCCGAAGATGTGCGCGATAAGCGCCGCCCTTATCCACATGCCGTTGCGCTCCTGCCGGAACACCACCACCCGCGGGTCGCCGTCGAGCTCGGCGGGGATCTCCTCGCGGCGCGGCAGCGGGTGCAGCACGACGGCGTGCTTGGGCAAGAGCCCCATCCGGAGGCTGTTCAGGTGGAACGGCGAGTAGTCGACCTTGGCGGACTCGCCGCCCTGGTCGTGCTCGTCCTGGATGCGCGTCATGTAGACCGCGTCGGCGTCCGGCAGAGCGGTGTCGAGGTCGGTGGTCTCCGAGAACGGGATGCCGTGCCGGCGCAGGAAGTCGAGGATGTCGGGGTTCATCGCGAAGGCGGGAGGAGCCGCGAAGGTCAGCCGCACGTCCTTGAAGTTCTTCATCAGATACGACAGCGAACGCACCGTCCGGCCGCGCTTCAAATCCCCGACCATCACGATGTGCTTGCCGTCGACGCCGCCCAGGTAGCGCTTGAGGCTGTAGACGTCCAGCAAGGCCTGCGTGGGGTGCTGGTCGGCGCCGGAGCCCGCGTTGACGACGGGGACCGGACGGTCCGAGCGGTTGAGCGTCCAGGCGGCGCGCTCGGCCACGCCGGCGCCGTGGTGGCGCATGATGATGAGGTCCACATAGGACGCGAAGGTGCGGATGGTGTCGTCCTGGCTCTCGCCTTTGACCTCGGAGGACGTCTTCAGATCCCGGATCTCCATCACCTTGAGCCCCAGGATGTGGCAGGCGCTCATGTGCGAGAGGAAGGTCCGGGTCGAGGGCTGGGAGAAGTAGAGCATCGCGCGCCGGTGGGAGAGCAGGCCGCGCAGGAAGTCGTCGCCGGCGCGGGTCTTCGTGACCGAGCGCATGTGGTCGGCCAGGCCGCAGAGGCGGTCGATGAGGGCGCGGTCGAACTGCTGGGAGAACAGGCAGTCGTAGAGGCGGCCGTCCTTGCGGAAGAACTCCAGCTTGTCCGAGGGGGGCGCGGCGAGGAAGGCGTCCCAGTTCGCGACGTCGACGGCCAGAGCGTTCATCGACCCCCCGTGCGCCCGTAGTCGTCCGAAAGCCGTTTGATGTCGTCTTCGCCCAGATAGTCCCCGAGCTGCACCTCGACGACGACCAGCACTTCTTTCCCCGGGTTGCCGAGGCGATGCGCGGCCCCGAGCGGGACCTCGAGCATGGCGCCGAGCGGCAGCCGGATGTCCTTTCCGTCGAGGGTCACGAGCGCTTCTCCCTGGGCGACCGTCCAGCGTTCGGAGCGGCGGGCGTGCGTCTGGTAGCTCAGGCGCTGGCCGGGCTTGACCGTCAGGCGCTTCACCTTGAAGCCCGGCGCCTCGTAGAGGGTGTCCCAGCGGCCCCAGGGGCGCTCTTCGCCGTCCATCATTGCGGGATGAGGCCGTCGAACTTGAGGCCTTTTGCAGTCCCGCTTCCGGCGTCCCCGCCTTGGGAGAAGTTCGCCGTCGCGTTCGCGAAGTCGGCGGCGTTCCCATTGGCGTTCATCAGCGACACGTCCACGCTCATCGCGGACCCGTTGATGAAGGTCAGCGACGCGTTACCGTTCAGGTCTCCGAAGCCGGTCACGGGGATGGAGATCGAGCCGGACACCGGGCCGGTCGCGTTGGTGTCCGAGTCGCTGAAGGACGCGGCGGAGCCGTTGCCGCCGACGGTGCGGGCGCCGAAGTCGATGTTCATCTGGAAGCTCATGCTGCCGCTGCTGTTGTTGGCGCAGGTTCCGTTGTTGCACGTCGTCAGGTCCCAGGGCGCGCTGGAGACGTAATAGTGCGCCTGCCCCGACTGGATGGTCCGGACGTCGTCCCAGTTGGCGATGCCGTCCTGGATGCCCGCGAAGGCGGCGGCCTGCGAGGCGGTGTTCGAGTCCTCGCCCAGCGCGGAGGCGTCGCCGCCCGAGTCGGCCGTCGCGTCGGAGGACTCGTCGGCCTCGGCCACGTCCTGGCCGGCGGACTCGCCGGCGCTTTCCTCCGCGTCGTCGGCGGCGCCGCCGCCCGAGGCCGAGGCCGTCTGGCCGGACCCGCCCGTCCCGCCGGACCCGCCCGCGTTGAGCGAGGCGGTCTGCTCGGGGGTCAGGACGAAGGGCGCGCTGACGTCCCCGTCGGCCTTGATGGTCACGCCGGTGCCGGGCTCGTCGAGGCTCTGCTTGTCCTTGCCGGTGTCGATGTCGAGCCCGCCGACGCGCTCGCCGCCGTTGTTGTCGGGGCCGGGGCCCAAGAGGCCCACCAGCGCGTCGCCGTTCGAGTCCACCGCGCCGGCGCCGAAGGTGCCCCGGATGCCGATGGTGCCCGCGGGGAGCTTGATCTTCATGTCGGCCGGGCGCTTGCCCGCGACCTTGCCGGTCACGAAGCGGAAGACGCCCTTCGTCACCTGGGCCGTGACCTTCCCGGCGCCCGTGAAGGGGTCGTAGACGAACTCGTCTAAGACGATGTTGCTGTCGGGTCCCACGGTGAAGACGGTCTCGTCGAGGAGCAGGACCTGCAGGCGCCCCTTGGCGTCGGTGGTCACCGAGTCCTTGAAGAGGACCTCCGAGCCGCTCTTGAGCGCGCGCTTGGGGGCGCCGGCGGCGCCCGCCGTCACGGTGCCGGAGACGGCGCCGGCGGCGCCGATGCGCGGCGTCTGGGCCGCGGCGGGGACGGCCAACGCGAGGAGGAGGACGAGAGTCTTCACGGCGGACACCCCGAGTTGCAGACGCTCGTCACCGAGCCGGTCGCCGTGTCGTCGACGTCGCTGTAGACCAGCTGGCCGGAGACATGGCGGGAGTCGGTGAACTTAAACGAGCTTCCGTTGAAGTTGGAGTCGGAGCCGACGTAGTCCGTGCCCTGGGTGAGCTTGGCGTCGCCCGTGAGGGCGGCGAAGCTGATGACGGGGATGTTCGAGCCGGGGATCTCCGTGCTGATGAGCAGCGGGCCGGTGACGAAGGCGAAGTGGGACGAGGTCCCGCCGCCGCCGATGGTGCGCGCCCCGAAGTCGACGTTGAAGTGGAGGGCGAACGTGCCGCCGCTCGGCGACGAACACGAGCCCGTGCCGGAGCAGGAGTAGGTCCCGTTGCCCGTGTAGAAGGCGGAGCCGCTCGCCAAAGAGTTCCGCAGGTCGTCCCAGCTGAAGGCCCCGGAGCCCAGGGACTGGGAGGCGAAGCTGGACGTCTCGGCCAACGACTGCTCCTCCTCGTCGGCGCCCGCCTCGGCCGCGGCGCTCTGGCCGCCGAGCGCGGTGTCCTGCCCGGACTCCTCGGAGGCGGAGCCGGAGCCGCCGCCGGACCCGCCGCCGGACTCGGGCTCGGGCGAGGCCGAGAGCTGCGCGAGCAGCTCCGGGGTCAGCGGGAAGGGAGGCGTCGGCGGGGAGTCCGGCCCGGCGATGCGGGTCGCGTAGCCGGGCACGTCGATGTCGACCGAGCCGCCCGCGTTCTCCACGGTCATCCCGCCCGGGCGTTCGCCGGCGTTGTTGTCGGCGCCAGGGCCGAGCAGGGCCACGAGCGCGGAGCCGTCGGCCTCGACGCGGCCGCCGGCGATGGTGCCGCGGATGCCGATGGTGCCGACCGGCAGCTTCACCTTCATCCCCTCGGGCTTCTTGCGCGCCACCTTGCCGGTGACGAAGCGGAAGACGCCCTTCGTGACCTGGGCGGTGACCTTCCCGGCGTCGGTGAAGGGGTCGTAGACGAACTCGTCGAGCGTGATCTTGCTGTCGGGCCCCACGGTGAACACCGTCTCGTCGAGGAGCATGACCTGCAGGCGGCCGCGGGCGTCCGTCTGCACCGCGTCCTTGAAGAACACGGCGCCGCCGCTCGCGAGGCCGCGCTCGGAGGCTCCCGGGGCGGCGGCGGTCACGCGGCCCGACACGCCGCCGGCGGCCCCGATGCGGGTCGCCTGGGCCGCCGCGGGGGCGGCCAGCACGGCCGAGAGGAGGAGGGCGCGCATTCTAGTAGTCCCACCGGTAGGTCAGCATCCCGCTCACCTTGTTGTTGGTGTAGGCGTAGTTCAGGATGTTCGAATTGACCTGCAGGTATTCGTAGGAGGCCGTGAAGAGGAATGGCTCGAAGAGCTTGCCGAGCGGCGAGAGCGGCTGTCCGAAGGTCAGCGAGAGGCGCGCCTTGTCGTCGGCGCGCTCCTGGTTCGCGATGGCGAGGTCCGGGGCGCGGTAGCGGTCGACGTCGAGGTTGAGGCCGCTCAGCAGGAACCGGCCCTTGCCCAGCAGCCACGAGTGGGTCAGCCCGAAGGAGTGCCGGTCATAGGCGTTGTACATCTTGCGCGCGTCGCGCTGCTGGTAGCCGGCCGAGAGGTTGACGCGCTGGGTGGGGGAGAAGGTCAGCTGCGCCCCGCCCGTGAGCGTCGTCTCGTTGCCGGTCCGCTCGACCGCCGTCGGGACGTCGCTGGTGCGGATGTGCTCGTTGAACACCGCCGCCAGCGACGCGTTCAGGGTCAGCGTCTTGTTGACGCGCCGCTCGGCCTTCACGCGCGCGCCGCGCGTGCGCAGGTACGTCTCCTCGGAGAGGCGGATGTGGTCGAAGACCGCGGCGGGGGAGACGACCGTGCGGCCGAGCCGGAGGCTCGGGCCGACCGAGAACGAGTACGCCTGGAGGTCCAGGGTGTTGAGGTTCGTCTGTTCGGCGCGGTAGTAGGTGAAGTCGCCGCCGAAGGTGCTGCCGGGGAAGCGGCGCAGGTCGCGGCGGACCCCGGCCTGGGCCAGGAAGACGACGCTGGTGTCGTCCTTGGCGCGGCCGGTGGTGAGGTTGAGCGCCGTCCCGCGCAACAGGCGCTGGTCGCTCGCCGGGCCGGCGTTGCGGTTCGTGTCCCAGGCGTAGCCGACGCCGAGCATCCCGTGGGCGTGCGTGCGGCGCTCGCGGGCCTCGACGCGGCGCAGGTAATCCGCGGCCTCGGCGGCGACGGCGCCGGACGCCTGGCGCTTGACGGCCTCGAGCTCGCGGCGCGCCTCGGGGATGCTGTCCAAGCGGAACAGGACCACGGCGAAGGTCAGGCGGACCTTGGTCAGCCCGGGCTTGACCATCAGGATGCGCTCGAGGGTGGCGGAGGCGCCCTTGAGGTCGCCCGCCTCGATCTGCTTCTTCGCCCAGCGGTAGTTGAGCTCGACGTCGTCGGGGTTCTTCAGGACGTCCTCGTAGGTCACCTCGCCGGCCCCTTCCACCGGCCGGCGGGCCTTGGCCTCGGCCGCGGTCTCCTGGGCTTCGGTCCGCGTCTGCGCCTCGCGCGCGGCCCGGGCCGCGTCGTCCTCGACGGTCTGGGCGAAGGCGGGGGCGCCGACGAGGGCGGCGAGGACGGCGGCGTGGATGGTCGTCATGAAGGCTCCTTACCTTAATATGAGTCGGACGCCATGGTCCCAAATCGCGCCGCCGTCGGTCAAGGCGGCCCGGTTGAACCCGGAGGCGGATATTGGGACAATGCCGGCCATGTTCAAGGCGGGGGCCCAGAAGCTCAAGGACGTCGTCGAGGCCCGCACCCACCGCTGGCACCGGTGGGCCGAGGTCGTCCTCCCTTTCCTGGTCTTGGCCACCGCGCTCGTCGTGCGCAAGGCTGACTGGGACCTGGTCGCCGAGGCCAAGTTCAAGGTCTTCGACACCTATCAGCGCATGGCCCCGCGGGTCTGGGACCCGCGGCTTCCCGTCCGCATCGTGGACCTCGACGAGGAGACCCTGCGCCGCCACGGCCAATGGCCCTGGCCGCGGACTCTGGTCGCCGACCTGCTGCGGGCTTCCTGCCGAGGGGCGGGCGTGGTGGCGTTCGACTCGATCTTCCCGGAGCCGGACCGGACCTCGCCTCCGTCGCTGGCGGCGTCCTTGCCCGCGGCCGCCAGCGAGGCCAGGGCGCTCTTGTCCAGGCTCCCGGACCACGACCGCGCTCTGTCGCGGGCCATCGCCGAGGTGCAGGCCCAGGGCTGCCAGGTCGTCACGGCCTTCGCGCTCACCAACGGCGAGTCCGGCCGGGAGACCCAGGCGAAGCGCCCCGTGCTGTCCCGCGGGGAGGCCCCCGAGTCGTTCTTGGCCCGCTACAAGGACGTGACGCCGACCTTGCCCGTCATCGAGAGGGCCGCGGCCGGCAACGGCAGCATGAACAACGTGCCGGACGTCGACGGCGTCGCACGCAAGGCGGCCCTGATGTTTTCTCTGCGGGGGAAGCCCGTCCCCTCCCTGGCGGCCGAGGCTGTGCGTCTCGCGCAGGAGGGCGGGGACAAGGCCGTCTATATGCTGCGCGCGACGGGCCAAGGCGAGTCCACCGGCGGGGCCGAGACCGGCCTGACGATGGTCAAGGTCGGGGCGCTCAACATCCCGGTCGACTCCAACGGCGGGGTCCTCATCCATTTCACGCCGGCCGACACGCCGCGCTCGGTCCCGGCCTGGGAGGTCCTGTCCCCGGGGTTCGACCCCGCGCGCCTGGGCGGCGGCATCGTGTTCATCGGCACGAGCGCCGAGGGCCTCAAGGACCAGAGGCCGACGCCGATGAGCTCGATGGCCCCCGGCGTCGAGATCCACGCGGCCGTCGCCGAGCAGATGCTGAGCGGGTATTTCCTCGAGCGCCCGGATTACGCCGACGGGATGGAGCTGACCTTCATCCTCGTGCTCGGCAGCGCGCTGATCCTCCTGATGGGCCGCTTCGGCGCCGCCTGGTGCGCCCTCCTCGCCGCGGCGGCCATCGGCGCGTTCGCCTGGGGCTCCTGGCTGGCTTTCCTGGGCCGCTTCGGCGGCCGGCGCATGCTCTTCGACCCGGTCCTGCCGTCGCTGGTGGTGCTGGCGGTCTACATGTTCGCCTCGCTCATCCGCTACCTGCGCACCGAGGCCGAGAAGCGCCAGGTGCGCGGCGCGTTCTCGCGCTACATGTCGCCGGACCTCGTCGAGCAGCTCGCGAAGGACCCGACGCGCCTGAAGCTGGGCGGCGAGATGCGCGAGATGACCCTGATGTTCTCGGACATCCGCGGCTTCACGACCATCTCCGAGCAGTTCGACGCCCACGGCCTCACGAACTTCATCAACCGCTACCTGACGCCGATGACCCAGATCGTGCTCGACCATAAGGGCACCATCGACAAGTACATGGGCGACTGCATCATGGCCTTCTGGAACGCGCCGCTCGACGTCCCCGGCCACGAGGTGCTGGCCTGCCGCGGGGCGCTCAAGATGATCCGGCGCATGAACGAGCTCAACGACACGTGGAAGGCGGAGGCGGAGGTTGAGGGCCGCAAGTACATCCCGGTGCGCTCCGGCATCGGGATCAACTCGGGGCCGTGCTGCGTCGGCAACATGGGCTCCGACATGCGCTTCGACTACTCGGTCCTCGGCGACGACGTGAACCTGGCCAGCCGCCTCGAGGGCCAGTCGAAGAGCTACGGCGTGGACATCGTGCTCGGCGCCAAGACCCGGGCGGCGGCCGCCGCCTTCGCCGCGCTCGAGCTCGACCTCATCAAGGTCAAAGGCAAGACGGTGCCGGTGCACATCCACACCCTGCTCGGCGACGAGGCCCTGGCGCTGGACCCGCGCTTCAAGGCCCTCGTCTTAAAGCACGAGGCGATGCTCGCGGCCTACCGCGGGCAGCGCTGGGACGAGACGGACCGGCTGCGGCTGGAATGCGAGAAGGAGTCCGAGGCGCTCGGGCTCCATCTGGCGAAGCTCTACCACCTCTACGAAGAGCGCGCGGCCGAAGGCCGCGCGCATCCCCCGGGCGCCGACTGGGACGGGGTCTTCACGGCGACGACGAAGTAGCTAGTCGTTGGTGTGGGGCCGGTCTTTCCCGCGCAGCTCGACCTCGCGCAGGCGCCGTTCGTAGTCCTTCTGGATGGAGTCCCGCTCCTCGGCGAGCTTGCGGGTCTTCTCCTCGAAGCCGTGCGAGAGCTCGAGCTGCTTGAGCTCCCAGGCCTTGCGCAGCTCGGCCTCGTGCTTCTGGTGGGCCTCGAGGAGCTCCTCCTCCTTCTGCTGCAGCCAGGCCCCCGAGCGGCTCTTCTCGCGCTCGAACTCGGCGAACTTCTCGCGATAGGCCTCCTCGAGCTCCTTGGAGCGGCGGTCGAGGTAGGCGCGGACGGTGTCGCGCTCCTGGGCGACGGCGGATTCGAGCTCGCGGCGGCGCTTGTCGTGGACCTCTTCGAGGGCCTTGCGGCGCTCTTCGTGGCGGCGGTCGGCCTCCTCGGCGCGGGCGGTCAGCTCCGCGTGCTTGGTCTCGAACTCGGCGCGCAGCGCGGAGACCTGGCGTTCCACCAGGTCCTGCTTCTGGAGGTTCCAGGCGTTCTCCTTGGAGACGCGCTCCGAGGTGATGCGCTTCTCGAGCTCCAGGTACTTCATCTCGAGCGCCTCCTCGCGGGCGCGGAACGAGGTCTCGAGCTCGGTGCGGGACTTAAACAGCCTGTCCTCGTAGGCCAGGATCAGGTCCTTCTCCTTCTGCACGAGCGCCGTCTCCGCGTCCTTGAGGCGCGAGGTGATGGACTCGTCTAAGAGCTTCTCCTTCTGCGCGTACGACAGGTCGAGCTGGCGGCGGCGCTCCTCCCAGACCCGCTGGGCCTCCGCCTCGACGTCGCCGCGCTCCTTGTCGAGCGACTCGCGCTGGGCCTTGATCCACTCGCCCTGGCGCTTCGAGAGCTCCTCGCGCAGCTCGGCCTCGCGGCGCACGGAGGCGGTCTGGAACTCGGCTTCGAGGCGCGAGAGCTCGGCGCGGCGCTCTTCGAGGGCGCGGCGCATCTCGAGCTCCTTCTGGCGCAAGGTCTCGGCGAGCTGGGCCTCGCGGGTGCGCAGCTCGATCTGCATCTGCAGGCGCGAGGACTCGAGCTCCTCCTGCTGGCGTGCCATCGCCTCCTCGAGGCGGGAGCTGCGGGAGCGCACGGTGCTCTCGAGCTCGCGGACCCGGCCCTGGAAGCGCTCGTCCAAGGACTGGCGCAGCGCGTCGAGCGCGGCCTCCTTCTGGCGGAACGCCTCCTCGAGGCGCTCGCGCTCGGCCTTGGTCTCCTCGTCGCGGCGCACGAGCCAGTCCTGCTCGCGCTTGGCCCAGGCCTCCTGGTTGGCCCGCTCGCGCGCGGCCGAGGCCTCGCGGAGCGTCCGCTCCAGGGCCTCGTGGCGCTCGGTCAGCGCGGTCTTCTCGCGGGCGGCGGCCTCCTCGTAGGTCTTCCGGGTGGCGTCCTCCTTCACGGCGGCCTCGGACTTGAGGCTCGCCTCGCGCTCGAAGAACTCCGCGCGCAGGCGCCGCTCCTTTTCCTCGAGGGCGGCGGTCAAAGTCTCCTTCATGCGGGCGTGCTGGGCCTCGAAGGCGGCGCGCTCCTGACGCAGCTTGGCCTGCGCGGCTTCGAGCTGGCGGGAGCGTTCCGCGTCGGCCTCCGCGAGCTTGGCGCGCTCGGCGTCCAAGACGGCTTTCGAGTCGGCTTCGAGCGCGGCCTTGCGGCGGGCGGCCTCTTCGTTCAGGCGCGCCTCGAGGGTTTCCTGGCGAGCCTCGAGCTCGGCCTGCAGACGGCGGTGCTCCTCGTTTAAGGACTTGCGCTCGTCTAAGAGGCGCCGGCTCTTGTCGGCCTCGAGGGCGGCGATGCGCTGCTCGCTCTCGGCGCGGAGCGCGGCGGCCTCCTTCATGTGCTTGTCGAGGAGCTCCTGGCGGACCGTCTCGAAGGCGGCTTCCTGCTCGCGCAGCCAGGCGCTCTGCTGGGCCGACACGCTGCGGCGCAGCTCGGTCTCGCGGGCCAGGAACTCGCGCGCCAGCTCCTCGCGGCGGCGGGCCTCGACGGTCTCGAGGGCCCGGCGCTCCGCGTCGAGCTCGGCGCCGAGGCGGGTCTTGGCCTCCTCGAGCGCGCCGCGGTGGCGCTCCTCGAGCTCGGCCTCGCGGCGTCCCCAGCGTTCGGCCTCGACGGTCTCGGCCGAGCGCACGCGCTCGGCCCACTCGTGCTCGCGCGCCCGGAGCTTCTCGTCGAGGAGCGCCGCCTGGCGGCGCACCTCCTCGGCGGCCTCGACCTTGAGGCGCACGGCCTCCTCCTCCAAGAGCTGCTGGCGCTGGGCGAGCTCCGCCTCGCGGGCGCGGTAGCGGCCCTCCAGCTCCTCGCGGTCGACGTCGAGGCGCCGGCGGTGCTCCTCGAGGGCGGTCGAGAAGCGCTTGGTCTGGGCCTCCCAGTCCTCCTTGGATTTGGAGGTGAGCTCGTCCTGCAGAGACTGGTACTTCTCGGCCAGCGCGGCCTCGCGGCGGCGGGACTCCTCCTGCAGGGAGCGCTCGCGCGCGAAGAGCTGCTCCTCGCGGGCGGCCGTCTCGGCTTCCTCGGCCTTGCGGCGCTCGAAGAGGGCGGCCTCCTTCTGCGCGAAGGCGGAGGCCAGGACGGCGCGCTCGGCGTCGAGGGCCTCGCGGGCCTTCGCGGTGGCGTCCTCGAGGTGCTTCTGATGGCCGGCCCAGAGCTCGCGCTCCTTGGCGACGAGCTGGTTCTGGACGGCCGAATATTTGGCGAGCAGGGCCTCCTCGGTCTTCTGCGCGTGGGCCGAGAGCTCCTGGCTGCGGCGCAGCACGTCCTCGTCCAGGCGGGCTTCCTTCTGCCGGAAATGGTCCTCGAGGAGCTTGCGCTCGACGTCGAGGCGCTCCTGCAGCCGCCCCCACTCCTTCTCCTGGCGGGCCCGCGAGGCGCCCTCGAGCTCCTCGGCCCTCCGGGCGTACTCCTCGTCCAAGCGCTTGCGGCGGTCGTCGAGCTGGCCCTCCTTCGCGCGCAGCTGGGCCTCGGCGTGCGCGAGCTTGGCCTCGAAGCGCGCGGCGAGGTCGGCCTGCTCGCGCTCGATGAGCTCGTGGTTGCGCTTGAGCTGGTCCTCCTCGTAGCGCTCGAACTTGCGGCGGATCTCGCCTTCCTTGGCCTTGACCTTCTCGTCGAGGAGCCGCTGCTGCTCCTCCAAATCGCGCTCCTTGGCGCGCAGGGCCTCCTGCTGGATGCGCAGGCGCTCGATCAAGGACGCCTTCGTCTCCTCGAGGGCGCGCTCCTGGTACGCGAGCGTCTCCTGCATCTCGCGCTCCTTCTCGACCTTCGCGGCTTTCACCGCGTCGATCAGCGCGCGGCGGGCCTCGCCGAGCTTGGACTCCTTTTCGGCCATCTCGCGGTGGAGGGCCTCGATCTGGAGGTTGAGCTGGCGGCGCTCCTCCTTCGAGCGCGAGTCCTCCTCGCGGACCATCTCCTTCTCGAGCCGGGCGCGGACCTCCTCCTCGAGCTTCTGCTGGTCCTTGTAGTTGGCTTCCCAGACCTTGATGGTGTTCTGCCAGCGCAGGACCGCCGCGTCCTTCTCGGCGATGCGCTCGGCGGCCTGGCGGAGCTTGTCGACCGCCTCGGTCGCGGTGGCCTTGGCCTTCTCGACCTCGGCCTGGAGGGTGTGGATCTTCTCCAAGGACCAGCGCAAAGCCAGACGCGCGGTCTCGACGTCGTTGACGGAGGCGGGGTCGAAGCTGGGTTTGTCCATGGGCCATGCGCAGAGCCGGTCCCCTTCGCAGGGGTCCGGCTCGGCACACCCAAAGGTTAACGGAGGGCTGTTACGCTTCTATTGCCGCTTGAGCAGGGGGGGCTTGGCGGGGTCGAGGAGGATGTAGGAGTCGTCACTGTAGTCGTAGGGGCTCGTGTCCACCGCGGCCCGGCCGCCGTAGACCTCGAGCTCCATGTCGGGCGGCAGGGTCAGGTAGCGCGTGAGGGGGCCTTTGCCGTCCCCGGTCCAGATGGTGCGGACGGTCGCCTGCCCCTCGACGAACGGGGCCCGGACCTCGGCCCAGACCCGGCCGTCTAAGTCGAAGAAGGCGCGAGTGACCCTCTCGAACCCGCCGCGGCCGCGGCGTACCAGCTCGCCGAGCGCGGGGTCCGAGCCGGGCAGCAGGACCACGGTCCCCGCGGGGGTCTCGCGCACGAGGCGCCCGCCGAGGCCCTCCATGAGGCCTTCCAGGCGCTTCTCGCGCTGGGACTGGAGCGAGTCTTTTTTGTCCCAGCCGCCCCAAGGCTGTTCGAGGCGGGCTTTCACGGCGCGCCCCGCGTTCCAGAACGCGGGCCACGCGCCGAGCGAGCCGGAGAGGGTCAGCACGGACAGCAAGGACGCCTTCGCCCAGGAGAGACGCGCGGAGCGCGCGGCCAACGGGGCGGTCTTCGCCAGCGCGAGCCCCGCAGCGCCGGCCGAGACCGCGCTCGAGGCTACGGCCGCGGCCAGGAAGGGCATCGCGAGCTCCGGGGCGTGGTTTATGAAGAGGGCCGCACCCGCCCCCAGCGGGAGCATCAGGAGGGTTCCGCCGACGAGGGCCGCGACGCCTCCCAGCACCGCGTGCGAGGCCGCGTAGGCGGCGGTGAATGAGGCCGTCGTCAGCCAGGCCACGGAGCACGCGGCGACCGCGCCCATCGCGCCGACGTAGCCCGCGACCGAGCCCCAGTTCCCGAGGGAGGCGATGCCGGACAGGAGCTCCCCGGCGTCATGGCTGGTCGCCGCGACGAGCGCCGCGACCAAAGCGGCGTTGCCGAGGAACGCGGCCGAAGCCGCGGCCAGCGCGCCGAACGCGCGCTGACGAGGGGAGAGCGGCAGGGGGGCTTCGGCGTCCTCGGCGGGGCCGCGCAGGCCCGCGCCCGAGACGGCGCCGAAGAGGACCGCCGTGATGGGCAGCCCCGCGACCGCCCAAGCCGCCAGCGCCCCCGACACGGCCTGGCCGACCGGGATGTCCGAGGCGACGGCGATGGCCGCCGCGAACGGCATGGTGCCGAGGATGATGAGCGGCCAGCCCGCGTAGAGCACGCGGTTGCGCCGCGCCTCGGTGGGAGCGTAGCGGCGGATTGCAGCGGCGCCTTCCCGGACGCGCGCCAGCGCCCCCACGAGGGCGTTCGGGCGGACGAGCGGCGCGTTGAGTCGCACGGCGGGCAGGGTCTCCTCAGACATGGTTGCCTCCCGCGTCCTTGAGCAGCAGCTTCATCGCCTCTTCGAGCGGCAAGGGCCTGCGTTCGACCACGTCGAGGGCGCCGGAGGCCGCCAGCGCGTCGGCCGCCTCCCGCGAGAACGCGGCCCAGGCCGCTAGGGGGCGCTCGGAGGGCATGGCGGCCGTTCCGGGCACCACGGGCCGCGCGCCCCAGTCGTGCAGGCGCGCCGTCACCTGGCAGGCCTCGGTGCGGAGCTTCTCGAGCTCGACGGCGGCGGTGATGACGCCGTCCGAGAGCACCCAGACCTCGTCCAAGATGCCGCCCAGCTCCTCCATGCGGTGGTTGGCGATGAGGATGGTCTTGCCGCCGGCGTGGAGCTCGCCGATGAGCTCGCCCAGGACCTCTTCCCGGACCAAGGCGTCCAAGCCCGAGGTGGGTTCGTCTAGGAGCAGCAGGTCCGGGTCGTGCGCGGCGGCGCAGACCCAGGCGAGCTTCGCGAGCTGGCCCTTCGAGGCGCCCTTCACGCGCGTGCCGGGGTCGAGCTTGAGCCGCCGCATCAAGGAGTCCGCGCGGGCGGCGTCCCACTCTGGAAAGAACTTGGCGCGCCATTCGAGGACCTCGCCGGCCGAGAGGAAGTCGTGGAAGGCCGGGCGCTCGGCGACGTAGCCGATGCGCCGGCGCAGGCGGCCGGAGCCGTCGGGGCGCTCGCCCAGCACCTCGACCGTGCCGGCGTCGGGCTCGAGGAGGTCTAAGAGGATCTTGAACAGCGTGCTCTTGCCCTCGCCGTTGCGGCCCAGCAGCCCGACGACCTTGCCGGTCTCGGCGCTCGCGGTGACCCCGCGCAGGACTTCCTTGCGTCCGAAGGAGCGCCTCACCCCTTCGAGGCGGATGGCGGTGCTCATGGTTCCTCCACTAAAAGGGTCGCGACCGTCCGCTGGATGTCGTCCCAAGAGAGGCCGGAGCGGCGCGCGCGCCGGGCGGCGTCCGCGAAGGCGGCCCGCGCGTCGCCGAGGCCGCCGGCCGCGACCTGGACGGCCTGGTCGGCGATGAGGCTGACCCCGCCGCGCTGGGAGTTGAGGAAGCCCTCGATGGAAAGCTCCCGGTACGCGCGGGCGACGGTGTTCGGGTTGACCTTGAGGGACGCGGCCAGGCCCCGGATGGACGGGGCTTCATCCCCGGGCCTCAGCTGGCCTTTGGAGACCAAGCCCTTGAGGCCGGCCTTGATCTGGTCGTAGACGGGGACCGGCGAGGAGAGGTCGATTTCCAGCATAGTGTACTACTGTGATAGTACACTAAGACTGACGTTTCGTCAAGACCTAGGGGGAATAACCTTTAAAAATATTGGTCTTATTTTTCTGAAGTACACGTCCCGGCTCAGAATGAAGATGGCGTAGCCCATGAAGTAGGCGCCCAAAATGTCGACGGCGTAGTGGTTCTTGGTGAGGAGGCAGGCGGCAGCCATCACCAGCTAGAAGAAGAGAAACAGGCGCTTGTGGAGCTTGCTCTCGAAGAACAGCGAGAACAGGAAGGGGATGCCGGTGTGTCCTGAGAAGACGAACTCGTTTTGGAAGGTGTAAGTGCCCATGATGCGGCTGAACAGATAATCCATCTTCGACATGTCGAGCATGCCGGCCGGGGCGCCGATGGGCGAGAGGAAGACGAAGACCGAGCGTACGCCTATGAAGGACCCGAGCAGGAAAAGGAGGAAGGGCATCTGGCGCGGGTAGTAGAGGACGGCGTGGACGGCGGCGTAAAGGTGGATGGCCATCCAGCCCCAGGAGAGGATGGGCAGCATGTTGACCGTGGGCAGGGCGGCCAACAGCGGGTCGATGCCGCCGGGCAAAGTGCGCTGGTCGGCGTACCAGCCCAGGTTCGTGTAGAAGAAGTACGAGCAGGCGAAAAGGCCGACGACGCCGGCCAACGTCACGCACCACCACTTGTAGTGGAGGTCGTCCCACGACTCGCGGATCTCGGCGATTTCCTGTCGCACGCCCGCCTCGGCCTTGTCCGCGAGCGTGAAGGCGGCCCTCAGGCGCGTGACGTCCTCGTTGGACAGCCGCAGACGCTCCTCGAGCTTGGTGAGCTCCGCTTCGAGGGCGGCCAGCGCGCGCGGGCGGCCGGAGGTCTCCGTCTTCATGCGCCTTATGATAGCAGAAGCCGACCGACGAGGACGGCGTGGGCGCGCAGCTCGCGCCACCGCCGGAGCTTGGAGGCCCCGGCGGCCCTCACCGTCAGGGGAGCGGGCACCTCCACGACCTTCTTGCCGGCGCGCAGGAGCCCTACGAGGACTTCGACGGAGACTTCGAATCCCGAGGTTCCGAGCGTGAGCGCCCGGAGGTCCGAGGTCCGGTAAAGGCGGAACATCGGCGTGTAGGACGTCAGGCGCGTGTCGAAGAGGCCGCGGTAGAAGGCGTTCAAGGCCAGGCTCGGCAAGCGGCGGCCGAAGGGGACGGCTCCCATCCCGCCGAGGACGGGGGAGCCGGACACGCAGTCGGCCCCGGTGCGCGCGCGCTCCTCGAGGAGCGCCGCGATGAGCGAGGGATGGAAGGTCAGGTCGGCGTCGAGGAACACGAGCCAGTCCCCCTTCGCGGCGGCGAGGCCGGTCTTAAGCGACGCCCCGATGCCGCGGTTGCCTTCGTGGCGCAGCACCCGGGCGGCCGGGCGGCGGGCGGCGAGGGCGTCCAGCAGGGCGGGGGTCCCGTCGGTCGAGCCGTCGTCGACGAGGAGGACTTCGTAGGGGGTCTTGAGCGCCTCGAGCGCCGGGAAGAGCTCCGCCTCGAGCGCAGGGAGGCACTCCTCCTCGTTTAAGCAGGGGACGAGGGCGGTCAGCACCCGGCTTTGAAGTAGGCGATGGTCCGGCGCAGGCCCACCTCGACCGGCACCTTGGGCGACCAGCCGAGGAGCTTCTTGGCCAAAGTGATGTCGGGGCGGCGCACCTTGGGGTCGTCGGTCGGCAGGGGCTTGCGCACGATGCGCGACTTGGACTTCGTCAGGCGCTTGATGGCCTCGGCGATCTGGAGGATGGTCAGCTCGTGGGGGTTGCCGATGTTGACCGGGCCGGTGGACTTCGAGTCCAACAGGCGCAGGATGCCGTCGACCAAGTCCGACACGTAGCACAGGCTCCGGGTCTGGGAGCCGTCCCCGTAGACGGTGAGGGGCTTGCCCGCCAGGGCCTGGGTGATGAAGTTCGGCACCGCGCGGCCGTCCTCGCGGCGCATCCGCGGGCCGTAGGTGTTGAAGATGCGCACGATGCGCACCGGCATGCCGTGGTAGCGGTGATAGGCCATCGTCATCGCCTCGGCGAAGCGCTTGGCCTCGTCGTAGACGCCGCGCGGGCCGATGGGGTTGACGTTCCCCCAGTACGACTCGGGCTGGGGGTTCACCAGCGGGTCGCCGTAGGTCTCGGAGGTGGAGGCGAGCATGAACACGGCGCCCTTCTCCTTGGCGAGGCCCAGCGCCTTGTGGGTGCCCAGGGCCCCGACCTTGAGGGTGGGGATAGGGTAGAGCGCGTAGTCGATGGGGGAGGCCGGGCTCGCGAAGTGGAGCACGGCGTCCAGGGGGCCGGGGACGTGGATGAAGTTCGTCACGTCCTGCTTGATGAAGGTGAAGCGGTCGCTCTTAAAGAGGTGGTCGATGTTCTCGACGCGCCCGGTGATGAAGTTGTCCATCCCGACGACCTCTTCGCC
Organism: bacterium; assembly: GCA_004322435.1. Taxonomy (GTDB): domain Bacteria; phylum Elusimicrobiota; class Elusimicrobia; order UBA1565; family UBA1565; genus SCTT01. The sequence goes on along the minus strand of SCTT01000016.1, from coordinate 1,350 downwards.
GCGGGCGAGCAGGGTCTCGGCCAGGTGGCTGCCGAGGAAGCCGGCCGCCCCGGTGATGAGGACCCGTCTCGGCCGGCGCTTCACGGCCGCCCCACGGAGCGGTACACGAAGCCGAGCTTCCGCACCGCGGCGGGGTCGTAGACGTTGCGGCCGTCGAGCAGCACGGGGTTGTTCATCGCCCGGGCGACGCGCGGGAAGTCGAGCTCCTTGTACTCGGGCCACTCGGTGACGAGGACCAGGGCGTCGGCGCCCTTCGCGCAGTCGTAGGCGTCACGCGCGAAGCGCACGCCCTTGAGGAGGGCCTTGGCCTTCGGCATCGCCACGGGGTCGTGCACGCTGACGGACACGCCGTGGTGCTGCAGGGCCTTGACGATCTCGAGGCTGGGCGCGAAGCGCAAATCGTCCGTGTGGGGCTTGAAGGCCAAGCCCAGGAGGGCCACCTTCTTGCCGGGGAGGTTCCAGAGCTCGCTCTCGACCTGCCGCAGCACCCAGGCGCGCTGGGTCTCGTTGACCTCGCTGACGGCTTTGAGCAGCTGGAAGTCGTAGCCCTTCTGCTTCGAGATCCAATAGAAGGCCTCGAGGTCCTTGGGGAAGCAGAAGCCGCCGAAGCCGATGCCGGCGCGCAGGAAGCTCGGCCCGATGCGCTTGTCGAGGCCCATCCCGCGCGCGACCATCGTGACGTCGGCGCCGACGGCCTCGCAGACGCGGCTGACCGCGTTGATGAAGGAGATCTTGGTCGCCAAAAAGGAGTTCGACGCGTGCTTGATGAGCTCGGCCGATTTGACGTCGGTGACGAGGACCGGCGCCTCGATGGGCCCGTAGACCTCGCGCAGGACCTTCTCGGCGCGGGGCGTCGACACGCCCAGCACGATGCGGTCGGGGTGCAGGAAGTCCTCCACCGCGGAGCCCTCGGCGAGGAACTCGGGGTTCGAGGCGACCTCGAAGGGGATGCCCTTCTTGTTGACGCGCCGCACGGTCTTGTCGACCCAGGCGCCGGTCTCGACCGGGACCGTGGACTTGTCCACGATGACCGTGAAGTCCTTCATCGCGCGCGCGACCTCGGCGGCGGCGGCCTCGACGGCCGAGAGGTCGGCCGAGCCGTCGTGGCGGGGGGGCGTGCCGACGGCGATGAAGGCTACCGAGGCCCGCCGGCCCTTAGGGTTGACTCCTTCGGCGATGGAGTGGGCGAAGCTCAGGCGCTTGGCCTTCATGTTCTTGACGAGCAGGGGGGCCAGGCCCGGCTCGTGGAAGGGCATCTTGCCGGCCTTGAGGGTCCGGACCTTCGCGCGGTCGGAATCCACGCACACGACGCGGTGCCCCAGCTCGGCCAGGCAGACCCCCGTGACCAGG
>SCTT01000146.1 GCA_004322435.1 bacterium | reverse complement strand
TCCGCCTGGTTCATCTCCGCGCTGGCGGTGGCCTGGCCGGGTGGGCCGGTGGTCGTGGTCGAGGGCCGGGTGGACGGCACGCTCAGCTTCCCGCCGCGCGGCGACAAGGGCTTCGGCTACGACCCGATCTTTGTCCCCGAGGGCCTGACCCAGACCTTCGGCGAACTGGAGCCGGCCGCCAAGGACGGCATGAGCCACCGCGCGCGGGCCTTCGTGAAGCTGAAGGCCGCCTTACTGTGATGACGACCCATCGCTCTCCTCCCCCGTTGGGGGAGGGGGACCGCCCCCGATCCGCTTTGGCGGATCGCGATACCAAAAAGCGCCGGGTTGCAACGCAACCCGGTGGGCGGTGGAGGGGGCTCGACGCTGCCGAGGCTTCTCCTGCAAGCCCCCTCCACCCTGCTGCGCAGGGTCCCCCTCCCCCAACGGGGGAGGAGAGCGGGGCCTGAATGCCACACCATGTCCTCCTGCCGCTGGGCGTCTACGTCCACTGGCCCTATTGCGCGCGCATCTGCCCCTACTGCGACTTCAACGTCTTCAAGGCCAAGGGGCGCGACGCCGAGGCCGCGGACCTCGCTCGCGCGATCGTCGCCGACCTGGAGGCCCAGGCGGTCCTGACCGGCCCGCGCGAGCTGGTCTCGATCTTCTTCGGGGGCGGCACGCCCTCGCTGATGGATCCGGACTGGGCGGGCGCGATCATCGCGGCGGCGCGGCGGCTGTGGACGCCGGCGGCCGACCTGGAGGTCAGCCTGGAGGCCAACCCCACCGACGCCGAGGCCGGTCGGTTCGCAGCCTTCGCCGACGCCGGGGTGAACCGCCTGTCGCTCGGCCTGCAGGCGCTGGACGACGCGGCGCTGGGGTTCCTCGGCCGCAATCACGACGCCGCCGAGGGCCGGCGGGCGGCGGACGCCGCGGCGCGGGCCTTCCCGCGGCTGTCGCTGGACCTGATCTATGCACGGCCCGGCCAGACGACCGGCGCCTGGGCCGACGAGCTGGCGGCCGCCATCGACCTGGGCGCGGAGCACCTGTCGCCCTACCAGCTGACCATCGAGGCCGGCACCGCCTTCGACCGGGCGGTGCGGCGCGGCGTGTTCGCGCCGCCGCCGGAGGGCCTGGGCGCCGACCTCTACGACACCACCCAGAGGGTGCTGGAGGCCAAGGGGTTCGAGGCCTACGAGGTCTCCAACCATGCCCGCGGCGAGGCCGCCCGCTCGCGCCACAACCTCGTCTACTGGCAGGGCCTCGACTACGTCGGCGCGGGCCCGGGCGCCCATGGCCGGATCACGCGGGCCGGCGCGCGCGAGGCGACCGAGGCGGCGGCCCGGCCCGCGGACTACATCGCCAGGGTCGCCCATGCCGGGACGGGCTTCGCCTCGGTCGAGCGGCTGTCGCCGGTGGAGGCGGCCGAGGAGCGGCTGCTGAGCGGCCTGCGCATCACCGACGGCGTGGCCTTCGCGGACCTGGCCGCCCTGGGCCTCCAGCCCGACCATCCGACCGTGCGCCGGATGGTCGAGCTGGGCCTCGTGGCCGAGGACGCCCGGCGCCTGCGTGCGACGCCGGGGGGAAGGCGCGTCCTCGACCGTCTGAGCACGGAGCTGGCCACCGTTTCCCTCCCCATTGAGGGAGGGAATTAGGCTTCCACCGGCAGCCAGATCTCGAAGCCGCCCTCGCCGGTCTGCGGGTCGAAGTTCTCCGGGTAGAGCTCGAAGAAGGGCGCGTCGCAGACCTTCTTGATGCGGTCCGGGACCCACTCGCTCCAGATGGTCCGCCAGACCGAGCGGATTTCGGAGATGTGCTTCGGG
>SCTT01000001.1 GCA_004322435.1 bacterium | reverse complement strand
AGCCCGCCGCCCAACGACAAAGACAGGAGGGTCAGGAACCGGCGGGTTTTCCGGGAGGGAGAAGGAGCCGGTGCGGAAGCCGGGGCCGCCGCGCCCAGGCCGCCGAAGAGGAGCTCCGTGTCGGCGTCCTTGGGCAGCCGCACCGCGGCGCCGCGCAGCTCCGCGAAGCGCGGGTCGAGGCGCGCCGCCGTCGCCAGCGAGTCCACCATCTCGGTGCGCTCGCCCAGCCCGCCCAGCGCGCGCGCCTGCACCGCGTAGCCGAAGGCGTTGTCGGGGGCGAGCGCCAGCAGGCGCCGGGCGTCGGCCAGGGCGTCCGGGAACTTGCGCTGGCCCGCGCGCGCCCAGGCGCGGGTGTTCAAGGCCGGCACGCTGTCGGGCGCCAGGGCCAGGGCCTCGCTGGCGGCGGCTTCGGCCTCGGCGTGGCGGCCGGTCTTCTCGAAGGCGGTGGCCAGGAGGTTCCGGGCCTCGGCGTCCTTGGGGTCGGCCTGCGCCGCGGCCAGCGCGGCCTTGATGGCGCCGACGGCGTCGCCCAGGGCCAGGCGGCGGCGCGCGTCGCCGACGAGGACCGGGTTCGGCGAGACGGCCGCGGGAGCCGGACCGGGGGTGGGGGCGCCGCCCGCGGCGGGAGGCGCGGCGGCGGGGGGCGGGGAGACGTGGGGAGGGGCCGCGGCGGGCAGGCCGGAGGCGGGGTCGAGATGGACCGACGAGGGACGGCCTGCGGTGAGCCGCCCGAGCGCGTACGCGCGGCCGTCGCCGGGGGCCAGGGCGCCCGCGGCCTGCGAGTCGGCGAAGGCCAGCTCGTGGTCGCCCAAGATGTCGGCGGCGAGCCCGCGGCCCAGGTAGACGTCGGGGGTCTGCGCGCCCAGGTCGATGGCGCGGGTAAACGATGCGACGGTGCTGGGGTAATCCTTCTTCTCGAAGGAGGCGCGGCCCAGGCCCCGGTAGGCGTCCGGGTCGTCGCGGTATTGGCGCGCGTAGGCCGCCCACATCTCGCGCACGCGCGGGTCGCGGCTGGCCTGGCGCATCAGGCGCGCGAAATACTCGATGTAGGGCTTGGCCTCGCGGCCTTCGGAGCCCAGCAGCATCTCGAACCACTGGTCGGAGGGCCGCCCGCGGCGATGGTCGCGGTGGAAGCCGTCCCAGGCCTCGCGTCCGCGGGGGGAGCGGGGGGGAGGCGGGGTCTCGGCGACGACCTCGCCGGGTTCGGGGGGCGTCACCTCCGCGCGCGCGGGGAGCGCGGTCAGGAGCGCCAGGAGGAGGGCTGCCGGCATCCCCCCCAGGATAGCCCGCCAACGTGTTTGGTGCCAGGCGTGCGGAAGTTCGGAAGTCGGCCCCGAGGGGGCCCTCAGCGGCCGGCTTCGTCGCGGCGAGCGCGATAGATCGCGAACGTGTCGCCCACCTTCTTATGGAAGAGGAGCTCGCTTAAGTCCGTCGACAGGGCGGGAGCCTCCACGAAGCCCGCCAAGGCGCGCAGCGTCCGCGGCTGTTCGAACGGGAGTCCCGGCGCGGCGCGGGTCGCG
>SCTT01000145.1 GCA_004322435.1 bacterium | reverse complement strand
CTCGCGCGCGAGGTCCTCGGGCACCGCCTCGAGCACGATGGCGAACACCCCGGCGCCCTCGAGGATGCGCGCGTCGGTGACGATCTTCTCGGCGTCGGCCGGGCGGCGGCCCTGGACCTTGTAGCCGCCGAGGCGGTGCACCGACTGCGGGGTCAGCCCCAGATGCCCCATGACGGGGATATTGACGCGCAAAAGCTCCTTGACCGCGGGAGCCATCTCGATGCCGCCCTCGAGCTTGACCGCCTCGGCGCCGCCCTCCTTGACGAGGCGGCCGGCGTGGCGGGCGGCCTCGCGGGGGTCGAGCTCGTAGGAGAGGAAGGGCATGTCGGCCACGAGCATCGCGCGGGACAGGCCGCGCCGGACGGCGCCGACGTGGTGGAGCATCTGGTCCACCGTCACCGGCAAGGTGTTCTCGTAGCCGAGCTTGACGTTGGCGACCGAGTCGCCGACGAGCACGACGTCGACGCCGGCCTCGTCCAACAGGCGCGCCGTCGGGGCGTCGTAGGCCGTCAGCGCGGCGATGCGCTCGCCCTTGCGCTTCATCTCGGCCAGCGTGGCGGTGGTGACCTTGCTCATAGGCTCGAGACCCATTGTACATCTTCCGTCGTCGGGGGGCGCCGGGCCGCTCCGAGGTCCGCCAGGGGGGCGCGGACGAACGGCCGCCGCGCCGCCAGGGGGTGAGGGAGGGTCAGAAGGGGCGTCTTGAGCCGCCGCCGGCCGTAGGAGAGGATGTCGAGGTCGAGCGGGCGCGGCCCCCAGCGCCGGCCCGGACGGCGCCCGGCGCGCCCTTCGAGGCGCTTGAGCTCGACGAGAAAGGACAGGGGCTTGAGCCGGGTCCGCACGGCGACGACGGCGTTCAAATACCGGCGCTGGCGTCCCGGGCCGACGGGGTCGGACTCGTAGACGCCGCTCGAGGCGACGACGCGCGTGTCCGGCAGGCGGTCCAACTCGCGTCGGGCGCGGCGCAGGGCGCGGAGGCGCTCGCCCTGGTTCGCGCCGAGGGCGACCAACGCCCTCACCCCTGCCCTCTCCCGCTTGCGGGAGAGGGGGAGGGTGAGGGGTTCAGGCTTTGCCACGGCCGGCGCGTTCGGCCCGGCGCCATTCGGAGCGGAGCTGCCAGAGGAGGACGCCGATGAGGAAGAGCGCCCCGACGGTCCCCAGCCAGCCCTCGAAGGGCCCGCGGTTCCACGGCCCCTCATAGCCCAGCTCGGCCGCCGGAGTCCCGCCGAGGAGGCGTAGGAGCGCCCCGGCCTTCACGAAGACCCCGCCTTCGTACACCAGCGCGGTCCAGAGCAGCCAGTACAGCGCGCCGACGGCGGCCAGCACGGAGACGAGAACGGCGCCGACGTGGACGGGGTCGTAGAGCGGCGTCCCCGCCGGAGGCTCGTCGTCGAGAGATTCGACGACGGCCCGCACTCGGGCGAGCGTCTCGCGGACGCTCACTTAAGGAGGTCTGCCATGCCGTAGAACCCCGGGCGCCGCCGCGCGGTCCAGAGCGCCGCCGCCAGCGCGCCGCGCGCGAAGACCTCGCGGGAATGGGCGCGGTGGACAAGCTCGAGGCGCTCGCCGGGTCCGGCCAGAAAGACGGTGTGGTCGCCGGCCACGTCCCCGACGCGGAGGCTCACGACCGAAGACGGGCGTCCCAGCGCCGCCTGCAGCCGCTTGGCCGTCCCCGACGGGGCGTCCTTCTTGGCCGCGTGGTGGACGTCGACCACCGCGGCGTCGTAGCCCGGCAGCGCCCGGGCGGCGCGCGCGGCCAGCTCGAAGAGGAGGTTCATGCCGGGGCTCATGTTGGGGGCCCAGAACACGGGCACGGCCTTGGCGAGCGCCTTGAGGGCGGAGGTCTGGGCGGGGGAGAGCCCCGTCGTGCCGCTGACGACGGGCACGAGGGCCCGCGCGGCGGCCCGGGCGAAGGTCAAGGAGGCCGCGGGGAGCGAGAAATCCACCAGGACGTCGGCTCCCGCCACGGCGGCGGAGAGCTCCGCCGGCGACGTCGCTCGTCCGACGCCGGCGACGACGCGGACGCGCCGGTCGGACGCCGCGGCGGCGGCCACGGCGCGGCCCATGCGTCCTCCGGCGCCCGAGAGGACCAGCCGAAGCGGGGTGCTCACGTCGGGATTATACATATGGTATCGGAGGATGTTACTTGCCGGTCCCCCCGCCTGGGCCTTGCGACCCCCTCAGACGGCCGATATGGTATATAGGACGCCCGCTATGGACGCCGAATCCTCGTCCGCTCCGGCCTCGGCCCCGGCCGCTGTCCCGCTCCCCCGCGAAGAGGGGCTCCTTCGTGCGTTCTCGAAGGGTTGGCGGGCCCTGCTCTTGGACCATTTCGAAGGCCTCTTCGTCGTGGTGACGCTGCTGCTGCTCGGGGGCATCCTCTTCTTCGTCAATCAGAAGCTCTCGCTCCTCAACCTGTACTTCCTGCCGGTGCTGGTCGCCGGCATGTACATGGACGCCCGCCGCGCGGTGCTGGGCGGCATGCTGGCCGTGGCTTGGGTCGCCTTCTTCGCCGTCATCAGGCCCGGCAGCTTCTCGCAGGACATGGACTCGACGGGGCTCTACCTGCACCTCCTGAGCTGGGGCTCGCTCCTCATCCTCACCGGCGCCATCACGGGCCGGATGAACGAGAAGCTCCGAGAGCGCTGGAAGACCGCGGCCGCCGCGCTCGAAGAGACCAACAAGCTCCGCGACGACCTCGCCCGCCTGAACTCGCGCCTCGAGGAGAAGAACCTGACGCTCGAGGTCACGAAGGCCAAGGTGGAGGCCGTGCTCTACGCTTCGATGGACCCGCACGTGGCCAAGCTCATCATCGAGCGGCGGCTGCGGAACGAGAAGCGCGCGGTCAGCGTCCTGTTCGCCGACCTCGCGGAGTTCACCCGGCGCACCGAGGAGTCCGCCCCCGAGAGCGTCATCGAGGACTTGAACCGCCTCTACGGCGAGGTCGAGCCGGTCGTCACGCGCTTCCGCGGCCACGTGGACAAGTACCTCGGCGACGGCCTGATGGTCGAGTTCGGCGTCCCGCTGCCGACCGACCACCACGCGCTGATGGCCGTGCTCTCCGCGGTGACCATCCAGAAGCGCATGGCCGAGCGCCGCTACCCGTGGAAGATGCGCGTCGGCGTCGCGTCGGGTCCCGCGCTCATCGGACTGGTCGGCTCCGAGAACCGCAAGAACTTCACCGCCATCGGCGACCCGGTGAACCTGGCCGCCCGCCTGCAGTCGCTGTGCCCCCACGGCTCGGTGTGCATCGACGAGACGACCCACGAGGCGGTCAAGCGCTTCTTCAAGACCCGGCGGATGCGCGACGGCATGACGGCGGAGGAGGCCAGCCAGCTCGAGGCCCGCCTCGAGCTCGTCACCGACGCCTTGGACGGGGCCCCGACCGCGCGGATGGCGCTCGAGGCCGCCGACATCGCCAGCCGGCTCGGCGACATGGCCGCCGCGGTCAAGTGGCACCGCCGCGCGCTGGAGCTCGACCCCACGCTGCGCCAGCCCATCGAGCGCGCCATCGCGGCCGCCCTCCTCACCGGCCCCGACCGCGACGTCGCGGTCAAGGGCAAGCGCGACCGGCAGGCCGTCTACGAGGTGCTGGGCCTCAAGGACCCGCTCGAGGACCCCTCCCGCATCCCTCCCGCGGCGGCCGAGACCTTCCGCCGGCTCTCCAAAGAGGTGTGGCTCGCCGAGGAGCAGATCCTCTCCGTCGAGGCGGCCACGGGCTCTTTGGGACACGCGTCCGTCGTGGCGGCGGTCTCCGGGGCGCTGGCCGCGCTGGCCGGCTTGGGCGACCGCAGCGTCAAGGAGTGCTTCACCGGCGGCTACCTGCACGACATCGGCAAGCGTTCGCTGCCCGACTTCCTGCTCGCCCGCGAGGATTCTTTCGAGCGCCTGCCGCCGGCCGACCAGGCCATCGTCCGCAGCCACGTGAAGGAGGCCGAGCGCGTCATCGGGGAGTGGGGCCTGCCGCGCTCGGCGGAGTCGCTCGAGGCCATCCTCCAGCACCACGAGCGCCTCGACGGGTCCGGCTACCCGGCCGGGCTCAAGGACAAGCAGATCGGCGTCCCGGGCCGCATCCTCGCGCTGGCCGACTCCTACGACGAGCTCACCTCCTGGCACCCGCACCGCGAGGCGCTGACCGCCCGCGCGGCCCTGTCCGAGCTCCGGCGCGAGGCCGAGGACGGCCGCTTGGACGGCCCCCTCGTCGAGCGGTTGGCCGTGCTGCTCGCCCCCATCGTATAATCCCCGGGATGTTCTTCGAGGGCGCCGAAAAGAAGGCCGAACTCGTCGTCTCGCCCGCCGCGGGGTCTTTGCGCGGCCGGGGCCGCGCCTTCTGGGACCGCATCGTCGAGACGGCGCGCGCGAAGATCCTCTCGACCATCGAGTCGCCGGAGTGCACCGCGCACCTCTTGAGCGAATCGAGCCTGTTCATCTGGGACGACCGCGTCCTGCTCATCACCTGCGGCCGCACGACCCTGGCGCCGGCCGTCCTCGAGATCGTCGCGGAGGTGGGGGCGGCGAACGTCATGGCCCTCATCTACGAGCGCAAGGACAACATCTTCCCCGAGTACCAGCCGAGCAACTTCTTGGACGACGCGCGCGCCCTCGGCCGCGTGCTGCCGGGCAAGGCGTTCCGCCTGGGGGAGGAGGACGAGCACAACGTCTGCGTGTTCCACCTCGACCGGCGCTTCAAGCCCGACCCCAAGGACGTGACGCTCGAGATCCTGATGCACGGCATCGACGCGCGCGCCCGCGCGGCCTTCTGCAAGGGGCCCCAGCACACGCTCGAATTCATCCACCACCAGACCGGCGTGCGCGGCATCGTCGAAGGCTTCGCGGTCGACGACCACGTCTTCGACCCCGTCGGCTACTCGCTCAACGCCTTGCGCGGCTCCGAGTACTACACCATCCACGTGACGCCGCAGGCCGTCGGGTCCTACGTGAGCTTCGAGACGAACCACTTCTTCAACACCGACCTCGACGCCGTGGTGGCCCGGGTCCTAGACGTGTTCTCGCCGCAGTCGGTGGACGTGCTGGCGTTCTCGAGCCAGCTCGACCCCGTCTCCGTGCCGCGCCCCTATCTGCCGCGGCGCTCGGTGGTGGACCGCCTGGGCTGCGGGTGGGGGGTGCAGTTCTTGAGCTTCTTCAAGCCCCAGGTCCGGCCCGCGAAGGCGGAGCCGCTGACCTTGGGCGAGGCGCCCTCCCCGTCATGAGCGAGCTCTGGGTTGAAGAGGTCCAGGACGGGACCTACGGGATGAAGTGGCGCGCGAAGGAGCTCTTGTTCCGCGGGAAGAGCGAGTTCCAATCCGTCGAGGTCTACGACACCGTCAGCCACGGCCGGATGCTCCTCATCGACGGCCTGCTGATGACCTCGGAGCGCGACGAGTTCGTCTACCATGAGATGATCGCGCACGTCCCGCTCTTTTTGTGCCCGAAACCCCGGCGCGTGCTGGTCATCGGCGGGGGGGACGGCGGCACGGTGCGCGAGGCGCTCAAGCACCCGGAGGTCGCCCACGTCGACTTAGTGGAGATCGACGGGATGGTGGTGGAAGCGGCGCGCAGGTTCCTGCCCTCGACGTCGTGCGGCCTGTCTGACCCCCGCGTGAGCGTGCGCATCGAGGACGGCGTCAAGTTCATGGCGGCGGCCGGCGAGCCCTACGACGTCATCTTGATCGACTCCACCGACCCCATCGGCCCGGCGGCGCCGCTGTTCGGGCCGGAGTTCTACGGGAACGTCAGGAAGCGGCTTACCGACGGCGGACTCGTGGTCGCGCAGGGCGAGTGCCCGTTCTACCGGCTCGACGTGCAGAAGGCGCTGGCGCAGGTCGTGAAGGGCGTCTTCGGGCGGGCCGACCTCTACAACTACCACAACCTGACCTACCCCGGCGGGCTCTGGTCCTTCGTCGTCGCCGGCAAGGCGCCGCGCGACCTTTCGGCCCCCGACGCTAAGCGCGTCGCCGCGTTACAGCCGAAGTTGCGGTATTACAACCTCGAGACCCACAAAGCCGCCTTCGCGCTCCCGGAGTTCATGAAGCGCGGCCTCAACGATTGATATACTCCTCGCGGTGGGAGCCCGTAGCTCAGGGGTAGAGCACGCGCCTTTTAAGCGTGGGGCCGTGGGTTCGAATCCCACCGGGCTCACTGACGCCTCCATCGTCTAACGGTTAGGACACCGCCCTTTCAAGGCGGTAATAGGGGTTCGATTCCCCTTGGAGGTACCACTCACTTCCGCGTGCGCGGCTGCGGCAGCACCGGCCGCACCTCCGTCCTCCCGAAGTTCCAGCCCAGGCTCAGCTGGTGGATCATCCCGAGCGGCCCGTACGGGGCGAGAGCGTAGTCGACGCTCAACGGCCCCCACTCGATTCCGAAGCCGCCGGTGATGCCGAGGCCCGCGTCGTTTCGCCCGTTATAGCCCAGCCGGAGCGCGAGCCGGTCGTTGAACGGGGTCGTCGCGCCGCCCTGGATGACCATGCGGCCGGTCTCGTCGTGGTTGACGTCGGCCAAGAGCACCACCGGCCGGCCCAGGACCCCGAAGCCGACCGCGCCGCCCCAGCGGGCGTTGAGCGGCAGGTCTTCCTTCGCCGAGCCGAAGCGCGCCTTGGGCCCCGCGTTCTGCAAAGTGAAGCCGACGCGCACGAGCGGGTCGTCCGAAAGCACGAACTGCGCCCCCGCGTCGGCCGAGAAAGCGGAGCCGACGCTGCCGTCGATGGACTCGCGCGTGTGGCGCAGGGCGGCGCCGACCGAGAGGGCGTCGGTGAGCGGCACCCCGAAGCCGGCCGCGGCGCTCAAGGCGTACGGCGCGAAGGCGTCCAGCCCGGTCCCGTCGGGGTTCGACAGCGTGCGCCTTTGGAGGGTCCCGTACTTGAGGTAGTCCAAGCTCGTCCCCCAGCCGGGCCCGGCCAGAGCCAGATGCTCGCGCGTGACGTCCTGGAAGTGGACCGTGTGCATCAGCGCCGCCCGCGGGGCCTCGAGGGTGACGAGGCCGGCGGGGTTGTAGGCGAGGATGTTCGGGTCGTCGGCCCCCGCGCCGAAGGCCCCGCCGAGCGCGCCCTGCGCGGCGCCGGCGTCCAAGAACAGCATCTCGAAGGGCCGCGCGCCGCCGTAGCCGCGGGCGCCGGCGGGGGCGGCCAGCAGGAACACGAGCGCCAGCGCCCTCATCGCACCACCGCCAGCTTCTCGACGCGGGTCGCCCCGCCGGGCGCCGTGACGACGAGGAAGTAGACGCCCGAGGCGACGTCGCGTCCGTCGCCGTTGCGCGCGTCCCAGCGCCTCAGACCCCCCTGCGCCGGCCCGGGCGACTCCCAGACGAGGGAGCCGGCGACGGTGTAGACCGACAGGGTCGCGTCCGGGGGAAGGCTGTCGAAGATGATGCCCGAGGTCGCGTCGCCCGCGCTGTAGGGCTTGCCGTCGTCGGGGTCGGCGTTGTTCGGGCGCCAAGGCACCGGGTAGACGCGCACCGCGGAGAGGTCCAAGGCCGCCGGCGAGAGGGCCGCGAACAGCGTGAAGTGCGAGGAGTCGGCGACCAAGGTCCCGCCGTCGTCGGAGGTGACCCGGCCCGGCGCGTCGGCCTTCCAGCGTCCGGCGGCCGCGTCGTAATGCGCCAGCACGAGGTTGTCCGAACGGGTCTCGGTGCCGTCCACGCGCCGGTTCCCGTCCCGGTCGAGCTGGGCGAGCTCGAAGCGCGCGCACAGGCCGCCGGAGAGCGCGCTCTGGCCGCTCTCGAGGGTGACCTCGAAGACGATGCCCGAGGCCGAGAACGAGGAGGGGACCGTGGGCACCGCGGCCGGCGCCCCGTCGAAGCGCAGCATGTCCTGGTCGGCGGCGACGCAGCCGGTCGCCAGGCTCACGCGCGTCGTGAAGGCGGTGGAGGGGGAGGCCGCCTCGAGCAGGGCCGGGGAGGTCCGGTAGACCTTGAGGCGCGTGCGCACGCGTCCCGCCCCCAGGCGGACCTCTTCGCGGTCGGGGTCCGTGGGGTTCAGGTTCAGGAAGGCGGCCGGCGGGGCCGGGTCGTCGGAGCCGTCCAAGCCGCGCGCGACGGCGCGCAGCTGGTAGCGGCCCGTCGCCAAGGCCGTCACGTCCCAGAAGACGGCGAAGGGGGCCCGCACGGCGGGGTTGGGGCGCTCGGCCTCCGCCGCCGCGACGTCGCTCCACGCGGCGGACGTCGAGGCGCGGAACTGGAAGCGCACCTGGGACAGCTCGGCGGCCGTGCCGGCGGCCAGGCCGGCGGTGAGAGTCAGGCGGTCGCCCCAGACGCGGGTCCCGCCCGCCGGAGAGCGCACGAAGGCCGAGAGCGGCGGGGCGGTGGAGACGGCCAGCGCCGAGGCCAGGACGTCGAAGTTCTTCTCGCTCGCCCCGCGCTCGTCCACCGCCCGGAGGCCGAACAGGTAGGTGGCGTTGGCGGTCAGCGGAAGGGTCAGGTAAAAGCTCGTCGGGGAGGCCACCGAGGCCAGCGGGGTCGAATAGTCCACGGAGCCCGTCGCCGAGTCGTAGAACACGTCGTAGCGCGCGACGGTCGTCGTCGGCGAGACCGTCCAGGACAATAGGACCCGCGCGCTCCCGGCGGGGAACGCCCGGAAGGCCGACACCGGGATGGGCAGGCGGCCGCGCACGAAGGTGCTCGCTGGGACGTCGTAGGCGGTCAGGACGCCGTCGCCGTTGACGGCCCGGACCCGGAAGGTGTGGGTGGTGTCGGCGAGGAGGTTGTTGAGGGTGAACGCCGTCCCGGTCGAGGAGCCGGCGGCGGCGAACGCTCCGGAGGGGGTGGCGCGCTCGACCTGATAGACCGTCCGGGCCGGGTTGCCGGAGGGGTCCCAGGCGATGGTGACGCTGTCGACGAACACGGCGGAAACCGCGGTCAAAGAGGGGGGGGCGGCCAGCGTGAAGACCGTCGCCGCCGCGGTCAGCGCCCCGGGCCCCGCGCCGCCCACGGCCCGGACCCGGAGGCCGTAGGCGGTGTCCGAGGAGAGCGCCGTCTCAGCGAAGGACACGGCCGACACCGTCGTCACCACGACCCCGTCGGAGGCGCGGCTCAGGATGTAGGACGTCACCGCCGGCCCGGCGGTGTTGGTCCAAGACCAGTTGATGGAGGAGACTCCGAGCGCCGTCGGGACCGGCGCGGTCGGCGTCCCGGGCAAGGTCTGCGTCGAGGCGGAGGCGAAGTCCGTCGGGAGGGAGTCCCCGTTGAAGGCGCGCACGCGCCAGAAGTGCGTCGTGCCGGCGGCCAGCCCCCCGAAGGCCGCGGTCGTGCTGAGGTAGTTCGCCGCCAGCGCGACGGGGGTGGACACCGCGAGCGGGAAGCCGACCGTCGACAGCGTCACGTCGTAGCGCGTCGTCGACGGGTTGCCGGCGGCGCCCCACGACAACGAGACGCTGCCGGTCCCCTGGCTGACCGCGGAGAAGCCCGCGGGGTCGGCCGCGAGGGTGAAGAAAGTCGAAGCCGCCGACAGCGGCCCGAAGGCGGTGCCCGTGTAGGGCTGGACGCGGATGCCGACGACGCTGTTCGTCGCGGCCCCCACGTAGACGAAGGAGGACGCGGCGAGGTCGGCGAACAGGACCCCGGCGGAGGCCGACGTCACGCGGTAGCGGGCGGCGGGGCCGCTCGAATCCCAGGTCCAGGCGACGGAGGAGACCCCGAGCGCGGCCCCCGAGAGGTTCGTCAGCGCCTGCGGGCGGGTCGCCGTCGTCGCCGCGACGGAGAAGGCCGTCGCGAAGGCGTTGCCGTTCTGCGCCCGGACGCGGAACGAGTAGGTGGTCCCCGGGGCGAGCGTGAAGAGGGTGGTCGTCACGGCGGTCAGGCCGTCGGCGAAAGCCACCGGCGTCGAGAAGTGGGTCGAGAAGCCGTCGGTGGACAGCGAGACCTCGTAGGGGGTGTTGTTCGGGTTCCCGGCCGCGCCCCAGTCGAGGGTTGCGCTCGTCAGCGAGACGGAGCTGACGGACAGCGACGTCGGGACGTTGGCGAGCGTGAAGATGTTGAGCTCGTTGGAGTAGGCCGACAGGACGGCGTCGGGCGTGTTGCGGGCCCGGACGCGCGCGAAGTAGGCGACGTTGGGCAGCAGGCCGCGCACGACCGCGCTCTGTTGGGCGCCCGTCCCCGGTCCGTTGCCCGTCCCGGTGGAGACGCCGAGGTTCGTCGGGCTCGGGAGCGTCCCGGTCGACAGCACGAAGTCCGTCTCGTTGTCCGAGCCGTCGGTGAAAGTCGCCTGGATCTCCGCGCTCGAGAGCGCGACGAAGGTGTCGAAGGTCGGCGGCCCCGGCAGGTGGTTGGTCGTCACCGTCACGGTCGTCAGCACGGCCGGCAGCAGAGTGCTCGAGGAGAGCAGGACCGCGCGGTACTGGAAGAAGCGGTCGCCGGATCCGTCCGCGTGGAGGGGGTTGATGGGCACGCCCCCGTTCGGGTCGACGTACGCGTCGGTGGAGGCCGTCGGCCCCAGCCACGAGGTCCACGCGCCCGGCTGGCCGGAGCCGTTGTCCGGGGCGGTGCGCAGCTGGAACTGGGCGGTCGTGCCGGAGTTGAAGGACCCGGAATACCTCAGGCGGCGCAGCACGTTGCCCGGGAAGCCCGAGTCGAAGGCGGTGGACACCAGCGTCCCGCTCGGGGCCGTCTGGCCGAAGGTGACCGTGACGTCCGAGACGACCGCGGTCGTCGAGAGGTTGGTCGTCGTGAAGGTCGCCGTGAACTGCACGTAGCGCGACGTGCCGAAGGCCGCCAGGCTCCCGCCGTTCGTGGTCCCCCCGAACGCGCCGCCGTTCGACCAGGTCGGGCCGGGGGTCGCGACGTTCCCGGCCCGGAAGGAGAAGCCCACCGCGACGGACGTGTCGGCTTGGACCGACGGCGTCCATGACAAGGTCCCGAGCTGCGAGAGGTTGCCCGTGTCGATCGCCGGCGAACGGTAGACGCCGGAGGCGACCATCACGTGCTCGAGCGTCTCGTTGAAGCCCGCGGCGGCCGCGGTCCCGCCGAAGACGAAGAAGCGCAGGTCGTGGGTCGACGCGGCGGCCGCCGCCCGGGTCCGGGCCGACGGGAGGGCGGCGGGGCGCGGGAGGGTCGTGCGCGGGCCGGGGTCGTGCTCGAGGATCTCGGCGGTCGCCGCCCCCGCGTTCTCTCCCCCGTAGACGTAGATCCTCCCCGTCAGGGGGTGGCGCACGGCGGAGGCCCCCGCGCGGGGCGAGGGCATCGGGGACAAGAGCGTCGTCGAGCTGCCGGCCGGGTGGAACGCCACGACGTCGGAGAGCCAGGTCCCGGTGGCGTTGCCGCCGAAGAGGAGGATGTCGCCCGAGGCGGGGTCGTAGACGGCCGCGGACTCGACGCGGCCCGAGGGGAGGGTGGTCGAGACCGCCGTCGTCCCCTCGTTGGCGGGATTGAACTCGACGATGGCGTCGAGGTGGGTCCCGGCCCCGAACTGGCGGCCGCCGAAGACGTAGATGCGCGCGGTCGCCGGGTCGTAGGCGGCGGAGGTCTGGGAGCGCGCGGTCGGGAGGTTGCTGAGGGCCGACGTGACGGAGTGGCCGATGGGGTCGTATTTGATGATCTGCGCCTGCTCGAAGCCCGAGTTGTCGAACCCGCCGAAGACGAAGATCTTGTTCGAGACGGGGTCGTAGGCGGCCGACACCCCGGCGCGGGCGGTCGGCAGGACGTCGGCGGCCCCGGTCAGGACCCCGGTGGCGGGGTCGAACTCGAGGACGTCGTTGGTGAGGAGGCCGTCGGCCCGGCGGCCGCCGAAGAGGTAGACGCGCCGGGCGCCGGGGTGATAGACCGCCGCCATCTGGTCCCGCGCCTGGGGCATCGTCGCCGAGCGCAGGGCGACGGACTCTCCGAGCGCGAGGCCCACATGGGCGGCGGCGCTCGAGCCGAGCACGGTCGTCGAGCTGAACAGCGCCCCGGCGGCGCTGAAGCCCGACTCGCCGGTCCCGTCGTCTGTGAGGGTGAGCGTGTGGGGGACGCCGGTCAGCGAGCGGACCGCGGTGCTGAGGGTCACCAGGTTGCCGTCCTGGGAGTCGAACGCGCGCCAGCCGGAGGTCGCCGAGGTCGTGGAGCCGGAGGCGGCGCCGGCGTCCCAGCCGGTCTGGACGTAATCGACGTCGGCCGCGCGCAGGGGCGCGGCCAACGCGAAGAGGAGCGTCGCCAGGCGGAGCATCGTACGCGGGCGCGCCCCCGCGGGGCGTCCCGGCATTTAAGTGTAAACGGGGGGTGTTACGGGGACAAGTCGGGCAACAGCCAGAAGAAGTCAGCCCGCTTGAGGAGGGCGCGGGCGGGGTCGCGCAGCTCGCGGAGCATGTCGGCCAGCGGCGCGCGTCCGCCCGCGTCCGGCCAGGGGAGGACGACGGCCTGCGAAACCGCCCGACGGCGGCCGGCGCTCTCGGGGACGCCGCCGCGGAACACCATGTGCCCCGACCCGGCGACGACGAGCACGCCTTCGGCTCCGGCGGCGAGGGCGTCAGTGACGGACTCCCCCATCGTCTCGTTCCAGACCGCCTGGGCTTCGAGCATGTTGGCCAGGGCCGCGGGGGGCGGGTTCCCGTGCGATTCGTTGATGGCGTCGGTGATGTACTTGAGGTAGTCGGCGTCGGAGGTCTGCGCGACCGAGGCGGGCAAAAGCGCCCGCTCCGCCGGCGTCAGCGCGGCCAGGCCGCCGCGGTACACCTTCGAGACGAGCGCGCGCGGGGCGTTGAGCCCCACGATGCGGAGGCCGTTGGCCTTGGCGTAGCGCAGGAGCGGCGCGTACATCGCGAAGTCGTAGCCCCAGGCCTTCTTCCAGAACGCCTCGAAATCGGCGTCGCTCGTCCGGCCGGCCGTCCAGGCGTCGAGGGCCGCCTGCTGGCCGCGGTCGACCATCTCGAGGCCCAGCGCCAGCCCGCGCCGGCGCGCGTGCAGCCCTTTGAGGACCTCGAACTGGACCCCGTGGTGGAGCGGGTCGTCGTGCTTCTCGCCGGCGTAGACGACGTCGGCGCGCGCGAGGCGGTCGAGCATCGCCGCGTCGGAGACGACGCCGCCTCCGGGGGATTCGACGACGACCGCCGACGGCGGCGCGGCGGGCCGTCCGGGCGGGAGCTTCGGCACGAGGAGGGTTCCCGCCAAAACGAGAGCGTGGGTCACGGCGCAATTGTACAATCTTCGAGTGCCGAAGCACCCCTGGCAGAACGCCCTCAAGCGCCTGTTCCCCGAAATCCTGCTCGACGAGCCGATGTCGCGCTACACGAGCTTCCATATCGGCGGCCCCGCGGACGCGTTCCTCACGGTGCACAAGGGCGGCGACCTCGAGCGGCTCTATGCGTTCGCCCGCGACCACCACGTCAAGGTCACCCCGTTCGGCTGGGGCTCGAACGTGCTCGTCCTCGACGGCGGCGTCCGCGGCGTCGTGCTGCGCCTGGGCGGGCCGTACGCGCGCGTGCGCTTCTCGGCCGAGGGCCTGGTGTGGGCCGGGGCGGCGGTCCGCCTCCCGCGGCTCGTCGTCGCCTGCGCCGGCAAAGGGCTGGCCGGCACCGAGCCGCTCGTGGGCATCCCCGGGACGGTGGGCGGGGCCCTCGTGATGAACGCGGGCACGCGCGAGCGGGAGATCGGAGACATCGTCTCCTCGGTGGACCTCTTCGACATCGAGGCCCTGGAGCCCCGGCGCCTGGGCGCGGCCGAGGTGCGCTTCGCGTACCGCTCCTCCACCTTGGACGGGACCTTGGTGCTCGGCGGGACGCTGGCGTTGAAGGCCGGGGACCGCGTTGATATAATGGACCGTGTCCGCAGGTTCCAAAAGCGCCGCCTCGAGACCCAGCCCATCCACACCTTCAACGTCGGCTCGACCTTCAAGAACCCCCCCGGCCGCTTCGCCGCGGCCCTCATCGAGGCCGCCGGGCTCAAGGGGCTCGCGCACGGCGGGGCCCGCATCTCGCCGATGCACGCGAACTTCATCGAGAATTTCAACGGCGCGCGCGCCGCGGACGTCCTCGCCTTGGTCGAGGCGGCCCGCACCGCCGTGCGCGCGGGCGAAGGCATCGAGCTCGAACTCGAGATGAAGACCCTCGGTGAAGCGGCATCGCGTCAGGCTTAGGCCCAAGGCCCGCTCCGCCCGGCGCGAGAGCGTCGGCCGCGCGGCGGTCGTGATCGGCGCCGCCGGCCTGGCCGCCGTGCTGGCGACGGCGCGCCCGTTCGAGCGCGTCCGCCTCCCGCGGGTCGGCTGGGGGCCGCTGGCGCGCGCGCTGACCGTCGAGCAGGTTACCGTCGAGGGCGTGCCGCCCGAGCTCGCGGCGGAGCTGGCGCTGGCCGCCTCCGACGGCGTCGGCGCGGCCTGGGGCCCGTTCGAGCCGGACCGCCGCGCGAAGGCCCTGCTCGCGCGCTACCCCTGGCTCGAGCAGGTCTCGCCCGGCCGCTCGTGGACGGGCAAGACGGTGCGCTTCCTGGCCGTCCCGCGGGGGGCGGCCGCCGTCGTGCCCGTCAAGGCGGGGACGTCCTACCTCGCCGAGGACGGGAACCTCTTCGCCGCGCCGGCGGCGGTCGTCGCCGCGGCGGGCCTGCCGCGCGTGGAGCTCGGCGCCTTTCCGGCGGGCGGCGACCTCAAGGACCTCGCGGGGCTCATCCGCGCGGCCGGCGCGGAGGGCGCGCTGCCGTCAAAGCCCCTGTCCTACGCCTATGACGCGCGCGAACGCGGCTGGACGGTGGCGCTTGAGGACGGCACGCGCCTGTCCTGGGGCGCGGCGGACTGGACCGACGAGAAGCTCGGCCGCCTGCGCGAGGTCCTCGCCGACGCCGCGGGGCGGCTGCCCAAAGGCTTCACCGCCGATTTGCGATACTTCGAGGACGGGCGCATCCTGGTGAGGCCATAATGGCGAAATCTGAGGTCGTGGCGGGTTTGGACCTGGGCTCGGGCCGCGTGGCCTGCGTCATCGGCGAGCCGGACCCCGAGGGCAACGGCGTCCGCATCCTCGGCGGGGCTTCGGTGCCCTGCCGCGGCGTCAAGGGCGGCGTCGTCATCAACATCCAGGACGCGCAGCGCTCCATCCGCCAGGCCGTCGAGGCCGCCGAGAAGCAGGCCGGCGACGTGATGGTCCACGGCGTCTACCTGGGAGTGCGCGGCGCGCACCTCGAGTCCTTCAACAACCGGGGCGCCTACAACATCGCCCGCACCGACAAGGAGATCACCGCCGAGGACGTGGCCGCCGTCGTCGAGAACGCGAAGGCCATCCCCATCTCGAACGACCGCGAGATCCTCCACGTCATCCCGCAGGGCTTCGGCCTCGACCGCCAGCGCGGCGTGCCCGACCCGGTGGGGATGGAGGGCTCGCTCCTCGAGGTCGAGGTCCACATCGTCACCGCCTCGTCGAACCACTTGAACAACTTGAACCGCGCCGTCTCCGAGGCGGGCTTCGAGGTCTTGGAGGCCGTCTACA
>SCTT01000144.1 GCA_004322435.1 bacterium | reverse complement strand
CGCAGCAAGGCCTCGGGCTTGACCGTCCGCTTGGGGCCGAAGCGCAGCAGCAGCCCCAGGCGTCCCGGCGCGTCGAGCGTCATGCGCACGATGAGGGGCCGCGCGTCCACGCGCTCGACCCCGGCTTCCTTGATCTTCTCGACCACGATCTCGCGGCGCGCGAGGAGCTCGTCCAAGCGGCGCGGCGCGTCGTCGGGAAATTGGGCCTCGATGTCGTACGAGGCGACGTTGATGGTGCTGTCGAGGGAGGGAAAGAAAGCCGGGATGCGGCGCACGCCCCGCACGGCGAACCCGGACTTGAGGGCCTTGGCCAGCGCCGCCGAGACCTCCTCGGCGGGCAGGGCGGCGGAGAGCTCCATGTCGAAGTACTCGGCGAGGCTCTCCCAGCCGAGCGAGATCGCCGGCCCGAACGCCAGGCGCGGGCGCTTGCGCCGGCCGTCGGTGAGCGCCGGCAGGCCGGACTCGACGACCGCCCGGCGCAGGGCCTCGATCTGCCCGAGGTGCGTGAGCCCCCGGGCCTCGCCCAGGCGGGCGACGCAGACGCGGTAGCGGACCGGGCCTTTCAAGGGTCTTGCCGTCATCAGTAGAACGCGTATCTCCGGGCGTAGATGTTGCCGATGATGCCGAGGCTGAAGAGCCCCATCGCCAGATTCGAGCCGCCGTAGGACAAGAGCGGCAGCGGGATGCCCGCGACCGGCACGAATCCCAGGCACATCCCGACGTTGACCAAGAGCGAGAAGCCGAAGATGCTGCCTAAGCCGCAGCAGACCAGGTAGCCGTAGCGGTCGCGCGCCTGGCGGGCGGTGTCCACGATGCGCCAGAGGAGCAGCATGTAGAGGCCCAGCACCGCCATCGTGCCCAGAAAGCCCATCTCCTCGCCGATGACGGCGTAGATGAAGTCGGTGTGGCGCTCGGGGAGGAACCCCAGCTTCGACTGGGTGCCCGAGAAGACCCCCTTGCCCCACAGCCCCCCCGAGCCGATGGCGATCTGGGCCTGGGCGACGTTGTAGGAGGCCCCGCGCGGGTCGGCCGCGGGCAGCAGGAAGGCCACGAAGCGGTTGCGCTGGTAGTCCTTGAGCTGCCGGTCGACGAGCGCGGCGCTCGAGAGCCCCGCGGCCAACAGCAGGGCCCCGACCATGAAGTACGGCGGCGGGATGCTGACCCGCAGCTGCAAGGAGAGCCGCCACGCCAGCCAGGCCGCCGAGAAGATGACGAGGAGCGCCACGACGAACGCCCCGCCCATCTCGCGCATCGCGAGGAAGGCCCCCAGGATGCTCGACGCGCTCGACCAGGCCGGGTGCAGCAGGATCATCGTCCACACAAGCGGCAGCCCCAGCGTCACCGCGCCGTAGAGCGCCATCGCCCCCAGGGGGGCCAAGGACGCCCCCGCGCAGTAGAGCATGCCGAGGATCATCGGGAAGAAGGTCAAGGTCGAGGAGAAGTCGGGCTGGAGCATGATGAGCGCCAGCACCGGGAGCGTCAGCGCGAAACCCCCGGCCACGAAGCCCACGGTGCCGGAGCGCTGGGCGCGCCGGTCGAGATAGCCCGCCAGCACCAAGGTCGTCAGGATGCGCGCGAGCTCGGCGGGCTGGAACGAGAAGAACGGCAGCCGGATCCAGCCCTTGGTGCCGCGCTGGACGTGGCCCAGGACCAGGACCGCGACGAGCACCGCGAGCGCCGCGGCGTAGAGCACCTTCGACTGGTCCTGGAAGACCTGGTAGTTGAAGCCCAGCGCGACCAAGAAAAGCAGGGTCCCGGCCCCGAGCGCCAGGAAGTGGCGCTGGATGATCTGCGCGTAGTGCGGCAGCGGCGAGGCGGCCGACAGGATGGCCACGGTGCCGATGGCGATGAGTCCGTAGACGGCGGCGATGAGCCCCCAGTCCACGCGCCCGCGCAACGAGGTGCTCTCGGCCTTCACTCGTCCTCCGAGTAGACGTCGCCGTCCGCGGGCTTCGGCGCGGGGGCGGGGGCGGAATGGGCGGGGCGGGCCGCCGGGACGTGCCGGGCCGGCGCGGGCGCCGGTTCGGCGGGCGGCGGGGGCTTGGGCGCTCGGCCCGGCGGGTGCTCGGCGTCGGGCTCCGGCGGGACCTCGTCGATCATCGCGCCCTCGGCGGGGGCCTCATGGACCTTGGCCGAGGCCAGGTCGAAGGCGGCCTCGATGGCCTTGCGCGCGACCGGGCCGGCCGCCGAGGAGCCGTGCCCGCCGTGCTGGATGAGAACGGCCAAGGCCAGGCTCGGGACCTCGCCCGGCCGCCCGGCCCAGGCGATGAACCAGGCATGGTCGTCGCCCAGCGGGTTCTGGGCCGTGCCGGTCTTGCCGCCGATGACGAGGCCCGGGATGTTGACGCGCTGGCCGGTGCCGCGGGTGACGACCCCGACCATCGCCTCCTGCATCTTGTCCCAGACCTCGGGGCGCAGGTCGATGCGGCCGGACGCCTCGCTGGCGGGCTCCTCGACCGCTCCGGGGCGCTCGACCTTCTTGACGAAGCGCGGCTTCCAGAGCGTGCCCTTGTTGGCCACGGCGGCCGCCACGACGGCCATCTGGATGGGGGTCGCCAAGAGCTCCCCCTGCCCGATGGCCAGGTTCGCGGTGTCGCCGTCGTACCAGCCGCGCTTGCGCCCCTTGCGGGCCTCGGGCCCGAAGACGTTGCCGGAGCGCTCGCCGGGCAGGTCCAGGCCGGTCTTGCGGCCGAGGCCGAAGAGCTGCTCGTAGCGCTCGATGACGGGCCCCTTCGCCCGCAGGCCCATCGTGTAGTAGTAGGTGTCGCAGGACTGGGCGAGGCTCGTCAGGAAGTCCACCCACTTATGGCCCTTCTTCTCCCAGCACTTGAAGGTGCGGTTGCCGACCGCGAGATACCCGGGGCACCAGACGCGCTCGTCGAGCCGGACGGTCCCCTCCTGCAGGAGCGCCGCGTCCATGACGACCTTGAAGGTGGAGCCCGGCGCGTACGTGCCCTGGATGGCGCGGTTGAACTCGGGGAGGGTCGACGCGGCGCGCTTGCCCAAGTCCCACTCGGGCAAAAGCAGCAGGTTCGGGTCGAAGTCGGGCACGGAGGCCAGGGCCAGCACCTCGCCGGTGCGGGGGTCGAGCACGACCGCCGCCCCCTCGCCGGAGGGCGAGGCGCGCAGGGCCTCCTCGACGGCCGCCTGGATGCGGGAGTCGATGGTGAGGACCAGGTTGCCCCCGGCCTTCCACTTGACCTCGTCCAAGCGCCGGCGCAGGCGGCCCTGGGCGTCCACCTCCATCCGGATCTCGCCGTCCACGCCGCGCAGCACGTCCTCGTAGCGGCTCTCGACGCCGGAGCGGCCGACCCACGAGTCCACCCGGTAGCCCTTGCCCTTGAGGCGCAGCCACTGGCGCCGGTCCACCTTGCCCATGTAGCCCAAGAGGTGGCCCGCGAACGCGCCGTTGGGGTAGTAGCGCCGCGCCTCGACGATGAGGTCGACGCCGGGATAGAGGGTCTTGAGCTCGGAGAGCTTGAACATGGTCTTTAAGGGCAGGTTCTCGGCCAGGTGGATGGCGGTCTCTTCGCGCGCCGCCTCGAGCAGGCGCTCATGGAGCTCGCCCCGGTCGCGATGGAGCTCCCGGGCCAGGCTCTCGGCGAGGCCCGCGAGGCGCGCCGGGTCCTGGGCCTTGCCGGGCAAGAAGATCAGCGAGAAGGCCGGCTGGTTCGTCGCGACGATCTCGCCGTTGCGGTCGTACACGCGGCCGCGCGGCGCGGTCTGCGCGATGACCTGGGTGCGCTGGCGCTCGGCGAGCTCGGCATAGTACTGGTTGCGCACGACCTGCATGTGGATCAGGCGCAGGCCCAAGAGCCCCACGCCGACGGTGGCGCCCAGCCACAAGAGCTCCAGCCGTTCGGTGAAGCGCGCCCCGCGGCTCATGGCTTGAGGAACCTCCGCGCCGCCGAGAAGGCGAACGGGGCCAACAGCGCCGTGTAGACGGGGTCGAGCAGGAACGCCGCCCAGCCCGGCCACAGGAAGCGGTGCTCGAAGAGGCTGCCCGCGAAGCCGTAGAAGAGCGTGTAGAGCGGCGCGGTGGCCGCCGCGAGGACGGCCTGCGACGGCGGGCTCGCGGTGTCCATCTGGCGCCGCAGAGTCCCGAGGCCGTAGGCGGCCAGCGTGAATCCCAGCGCGTTCGCGCCGAAGACGTGCCCGCTCAAGGCGTCGAGCGCCAGGCCCCAGAAGAACCCCAGGCACATCCCCTGCACCGGCCCGGCGGCCGCGGCGGCCCCGAGGGTCAGGACGAAGAGGACGTGCGGGGCCAGTCCCCACACCGAGAGCTGGGTGGACGCCAGCCAGTGCGCCGCCAGGCCGCCGAAGAACAGGACGGCCGCTTCGAGGACCCTCACCGCGCGCCTCCCTTCTTGGGCGGGGCCGGCGGCTCGGGCGGCGGCGCGGCGTCCGCCTCGGTGACGGGCGCCAGCACCAGGACCTCTTTGAGCTTGGCCGTGGCGACGGTGCGCTCCACCTCGACGGTCTGGTAGGCCAAGAACGCGTCGCGCTCGAAGACGCGCGAGACGCGGCCGACGGGCAGGCCGGGGGGGAAGCTGGCGCTCGTCGGCGAGGTGTAGACCTCGTCGCCGACCGTGAACTTGGCATCGACCGGCAGGTACTTCATCGCCAAAAGCGCCGTGCCCTGGCCGGTGACGAGGCCCTCCCAGCCTTGGCCGGGCAGGTAGGCGGCGACGGCGGAGAGCTCGTCGGAGAGGAGCAGGACCTTGGCGGTGCGGGGGTTGACCTCGGTGACGCGCCCGACCACGCCCAAGGTGGAGCCCTCGACGCCGACGACGGGGGCGTTCAAGCGGATGCCCTGCTCTTCGCCCGCGTCGATCATGACCGAGCGGTACCAGTTCTGGGGGTCGCGCTCCATCACGCGCGCCCAGCGCACCGTGCGCCCGGCCAGGGGTTTGACGCCCGCCGCGGCCGAGAGGCGCTCGTTGTCGGCCTTGAGGGCCGCGTTCTCCGCCCTGAGGAGCTCGGCCTCCTCCAACCGCCGCCGGGCCTCGAGGAGCTCGACGTCGGCGCGGATGAGGCGCGCCGCCCCCTCGGGGACGCCCTCGAGGCGCGCCGCCAGGCGGTCGCCGTGGTAGGGCAGGGGCTCGACGACGTAGGCCGCCAGGGCGCGGGCCTGGCGCACCTTGCCCGTCGTGGGCAGGATGAGCAGCGTCAGCGCCACGGCGCTGAACGCGAGAAGAAGGTAGTTCGCGGCCCGGGTGTCCCGGTTCATCGCGTGTCCATCGCTTCCAAGGCTCCATTCCTGGAGCCGTCCGCGGAGGGTGGGCCCTAGCCGCCCGTGAATCGGAACGGGATGGAGTTGGAGCGCTTGACCACCATCTGGTCCAAGAGCTCCAAGTACCGTCCCGTGCCCAGGGCGACGCAGCTCAAAGGGTCGGCGGCGCGGTGCACCGGCAGCTCCGTCTCCTGCCGGATGAGGTCCGGGAGCCCTCGGAGCAGGCTCCCCCCTCCCGCCAACACCAACCCTCTGTCCACCAAATCCGCGGCCAGCTCCGCCGGAGTCTCCTCCAGCGTGTTCTTGACCAAGTCGAGGATGAGCTGCACGGGCTCCATCAGAGCCTGGCGCACCTCCTCCGAGGTGATCAAGACCGTCTTCGGAAGGCCGGTGGCCTGGTCCCGGCCCTTCACTTCCAAGGTCTTCTCCTCTTTGAGGGGATAGACCGAACCGATGTTGATCTTCACGTCCTCGGCGGTCGTCTCGCCGATGAGCATGTTGTACTTGCGCCGGAAGTGCTGGAGGACCGCGTCGTCGAACTCGTCCCCCGCCACGTCGAGCGACTTAGACACCACCATCCCGCCGAGGCTGATCACGGCCGCCTCGGTCGTCCCGCCGCCGATGTCCACGATCATGTTCGCGTGGGGCTCGGCGATGGGCAGGTCGGCGCCGATGGCGGCCGCCATCGGCTCCTCGATCAGGAACACCTCGCGCGCCCCGGCCTGCTCGGCCGACTCCTGCACCGCGCGGCGCTCCACCTCGGTGATGCCGGAAGGGATCCCCACGACGATCCTGGGCCTCAGGAGCGTCGAGCGGTTGTGCACCTTCCTGATAAAGAACTTGATCATCTCCTGCGCGGCGCCGAAGTCGGCGATGACGCCGTTGCGCAGGGGACGTATGGCCAAGATCGACCCGGGCGTGCGCCCCAGCATCCGCTTGGCCTCGGTGCCGATGGCCAGCACGCGCCGGCTGTCCTTCTCGATGGCGACGACGCTGGGCTCCCGCAGCACGATGCCGTGGTTCTTGACGTAGACCAGGGTGTTGGCCGTCCCCAGGTCCATGCCCATGTCGTTTGAAAAAAGGCTGAAGAGGTAGTCGAACACCGTTTCGGAGAAATCTTGCTTCCGGACTTCCTGGCGGGTACGCACGCCGGTCCGGGCTCCCTCCCTAATACGGCTGGAGGGACAACGTTATTCTACCTTGTTAACGGGTTGTTTTTGCGGCGGAAAGGTTAAATTCAAATTTAAATTCTCCTTTTATTCCAATCGTTATTCGACTATCCCGATTCTCATCGACGTGAAAATCTGTCATGACAATTTTTCACGATGATGAAAAATTGTCAAACGGGAGATTGACATACTATAGTATGTCAGCTATCCT
>SCTT01000143.1 GCA_004322435.1 bacterium | reverse complement strand
ACCCCGAAGACGCGCTGCTGCTGCGGCGCCTGCTCGAGCGCGAAGGCGGGCCGGGCTTCCACCCCGCCTTCGAGACCGCGGGGACGCTGGCGGCGGGCCTGACCCGCCTCGCGAAGGGAGGGGTGGACGTGGCGCTCTTGGACCTGATGCTGCCCGACTCCCGCGGGATGGAGACCGCCGGCGCGCTGCTGGCCCGCTTCCCCAAGGTGCCCTTCGTCGTCCTCACCGGCTTAAGCGACGAGCAGCTGGGCCTGCAGGCGGTCCGCCTCGGCGCCCAGGACTACGTGGTCAAAGGGAGCATGGACGCCCGGGCCTTGAAGCGCGTCATCTCCTACGCGGTGCATCGCCACCGCACGGCGGCGGGGCTTAAGAGCGTCATCGACCGCTCCGCCGACGGGATGGTGGTGGTGGACGCGGGCGGGGTGGTGCGCTATCTGAACCCGGCGGCCGCGGCGCTCTTGGGAGGGGAGGCGGCGGTGCTGGCGGGCCGGCCGTTCCCGTTCCCGCTGCCGACCGAGGGGTTGAGCGAGGTGGCCCTGCCCCCCGCGCCGGAGGCCCGGGTGGCGGAGCTGCGGGTCACGGCCATCGAGTGGGACGACGAGCCGGCCGTCCTGGCGACCCTGCGCGACATGACGGACCTGCGCCGGGTGGCCGAGCTCAAGGCCGAGGTCAAGGAGCAGCGTCGGATGGACAAGCTCAAAAACGAGCTGATGAGCGCCATCTCCCATGAGATGCGCAGCCCGCTGACGGTCATCAAGGCGGCCAACATCAACATGAAGGACGGCTCCACCGGCCCGCTCAACGACGAGCAGTCCACGATGGTCCTGCTCCAGCACAAGAACATCCTGCGCCTGCAGAAGATCCTCGACCACATCCTCGACCTTTCGCGCCTGGAGTCCGGGCGGGCCGTCGTCCGCCCGACGCGCGTCGAGGCGGGGGGGCTCGCGGCGGAGGTCGCCCGCGGCTACCAGCTGCTGGCCGACGAGCGCGGCGTGCGCATCGAGCTCGAGCTGCCTTCGGACCTGCCGCCCGTCTTCACGGACCCGGACCTGTTCGCCCAAGTGCTCGGGAACCTCCTCGACAACGCGGTGCGGTTCACCGGCTCCAAGATCCGCCTGCGCGCCGAGGCCCTCTCGGGGGTGCAGGCCGCGCAGGTCGTGCGCTCCGGCGGGCCGGTGCTCGCCGAGCGGGGCTGCGTGCGCTTCTGCGTCGCGGATGACGGCCGCGGCATCCCGCCGGAGCGCATCGGCGACATCTTCAAGCGGTTCGTGCAGGTGGACCGCGCGGCCGGCGGCGAGGACTATAAAGGGACGGGCCTCGGCCTGGCCATCTGCAAGGAGATCGTCGAGCGCCAGGGCGGGCGCATCTGGGCCGAGAGCGGCGGCGGTCCCGGGGCGCGGTTCTACTTCACCTTGCCGCTCTGCGAGCCCGATGAAGGCGACTGAAGACCCCGAGCTGGCCGGCCTGCGCCGCGCCAACG
>SCTT01000142.1 GCA_004322435.1 bacterium | reverse complement strand
GCAGCGCGCTCAAGGATTTAAGCGGCTCCGTCAACGAGCTTGGCGCCAGCGCCGACAAGATGGCCAAGGCCGGCGGCGCGCTGGCCAACGGCGACGACTGGCAAAAGCGCCTCGCCTCGCCGGTCAGCGCGGCCGCCGACATCGCCGCCAACGAGAAGAACAAGGCCGGCTCGGCCCTCGGGAGCTTCACCCAGGCCCACGCCGAGCTCGGCGCGGCGAACGCCCAGCTCGTCGAGGCCAAGACCTTCCTCGACAAGGGGCTCACCGGCCTCGAGCAGCGCGTCGCCCAGTTCGCCGGCGACGCCAAGGTGTCCCCCGTCCCCGTCAAGAGCGAGGCGGCGCTCGCGAGCGCCGAGATGCGCCTGTCTTTGGTCGAAGGCCAGACGAGCGCCGCTTCCCAGGCCATCAACGCCGGCGACCGCACCGTCTTCCCGAAGTCCATGGCGGAGGACGCGAAGCCAACGCTTGTGGAGCAGCGCTCGGAAGCCGCGGCGCTCGTCAAAGAGCTGCCGCCCCAGCTCGCCGGCCCCAAGTCGCAGCCGGCCGTCACGCTCGAGGGCATGAACGCCGCCGAGAAGACGCTGGCGGCGACCGTCCTGAAGGCCGGCACCGCCACCGACACGATGCGCGCCGCGGTCGCCACCGTGGACACCACCAAGGAGAAGCTCGCCACGGCTCTCGACGAGGCCAAGGCCGTGCAGCGCGAGGTGGACGCCCTCGAAGCCGAGCTCGACACGGCTCCCGACCCAGAGGCCTTCAAGGAAGGGCAGGCCGGGAAGGTCTCGGAGCTGCGCGGGCGGCTGGGGCGGGCGAAGGCCGAGGTCAAGGCGGCGGTGCCGCCGGCGAAGCTCTAGGGCGACAGCCGGCGCGGCGCGCGCGCCTGCTGCAGGAAATACGAGTCGTCCGCGAAGACGTTCGCCGTCCCTCCCAGCGCCTGGGACAAGGGGCGAGGCCGCAGGTCCTTGTCCAGCACGAGCGGCGCCTCCCGGAGCGCGGCCCGGACCGCGGCCGCCTCGGGGTGCCAGGAGCGGTTGAGGAACGCATGGCGCCACGCCGTGTTCCACGCGGCCGTGTCCGCCACGAGGCCCGCGTCTCCGGACGGGCGGCGGAAGAACCCCCCGGCGAGGCGGTCCCGCCGGCCCGGCCCGGTCTTGAAGGGGGATTCCGCCGCGGCCGACCGCCACGCGCGCAGGAGGCTCCGGTCGCGCCGCAGTGCGGCCGCGGCCAATCCCATGCGCCGCGCGTGCCGGGCCAGCCCCGCGGCCAACGCCAACCCCACCGCCTTTCCCAGCGCGGCCGTGGCGAGCCCG
This sequence comes from bacterium, assembly GCA_004322435.1. Classification (GTDB taxonomy): domain Bacteria; phylum Elusimicrobiota; class Elusimicrobia; order UBA1565; family UBA1565; genus SCTT01. Next base: position 13,378 of record SCTT01000142.1, on the reverse strand, counting down.
TGCGCCGCGTCCACCACGGCCTTCGACAAAGAGGCGTTGAGCGACAGCTCGGGCGACTCGGCCCAGCCGTCCGCCGAGAGCGGGAAACCCTCGAGGGGGACCGCCGCGACCCCGACGCCGTGCAGGGCCAGCTGGGCGTTCGGCTCGGCGGCGAAATCCTTGAGGACGCGGACGCCGCAGCGCAGCCCGTCCACCGTCCCGCTCCACCCCTCCGCCCCGTGACGCCGCGCCCAAGGCCGGACGACGGACTCGGCCCCGTCCGCCGCCAGCGTCACCGGAATCGGCGTCGGGTCTAGCCGGGAGACCTCGACCCGCAGGTCCCAGCCCGCCGGATGTCCCGCCCGCTTCGGGGCGCGCCGCGGCCAGGCCGCCTCGACGAGCGTGTCGGACCCGCCGCGCGAGGCGACGGCCGTCTCCACGCCCGGATGGGACAGATGGAGCAGCGCCTGGGCGAACTGCCGCTCGGCCTCGGAGGCGGGCGCCTCCCCCAACAGCGGGTCGAAGGGACGGGACAGGCAGGCGCGCGGCAGCGGCTCGCCGTCGAACCGCGCGGCGAACCCGCCGGGCCGGCGTTCGAGGCGGACCCGGGTCGCCCCCTGGAGGACGGCCACCCGCACCCAAAGGAGCGGCGCCGCATCCGCCGCCTCCAGGCCCTTGGCGCGCAGGACCTCGAGCGCCCGGCGCGGGTCGATGCCGAACGTGCCGGAGCCGACGAAGGTCCCTGATTCGTCCGAAGGCCCTGGGCGCATCGCCAGAGGATAGCCCCGCCGGCCTCCGGCCGCTAGGGCCCGCAGGCCGGCAGCGGGCCTGGATTTAACGGGAGGGAGGGGCTAGACTCAGGAAATGGGAAGTGGTCCGGACGGAATGATGCTCGACAGGATCTTGTCGGCCGCCTTCAAAGCCGGGTCCAAAGAGATCCTGGTCGAGCTCGGCGAGACGACGAGCCGGGGACACAGGATCGAGGTTCGCTTCCGGGCCCAGGACGACCGTTGGTGGCCGGCCTTCTCGCTCGAGGGGCACACCCTCGGGGGCCTCCTCGCGGCGGTCAGGGCCGGGTCCACGAAGGACGGAGCCAAGCTGCTGGACGCGGCGACGGGGGCGTCTTTTTCCGTGGACATCCGGTCCGCCGCCCACGGGGAGTCCTGCGCCCTGACGCGGGATTTCGGTGATTTGTCGGCGGCAAAGATCCGCGAGGGCTACGCCGAAGGCCTCCTCGCCGAACTTGAATCCGGCCTGTCCGACCCGGATTGGGAAGAGGAGTATTACCTCGGCCTGCGCGCCGCGAGGTCCGGACATCCCGACTTGGACAAGGCCGTCATGGATTGGGCCGGCCGCTTCCCGTCGGCCGACCCCCTCCAATTGGCGATGGGGTTTCTCGCCGGCTATTGGGAGGCGGCTGAACACGCCCATCTTCCGACGGTGGACGCCCTGGTCGCACGCTGCGAGACCCCGTCCGACGACTTTCTCCAGTTGGCGGGCCTCCCCTTGGAGAGGCTGTTCCAATACAAACGAGCCGAGCTCTCCGTGGGCCTGCGCGAACGGGCGCGGCGCGTCCTAGAGCGGTTCCTCGACGAGCTGGCGCGGACCGAGGCGCTGAGCCCCGCGCGCGACATCCCCGAGGAAGAATATCGCCACGGTCCCGGACCATGGAAGGGTTTCGAGATCGAGAGCTTCTCCCGGCGTCAGCACATGAGGACCCTCAAGCAGCTGTTGGCGCAATAGTCCAGAGGCGGCGGCGAAGGCCCTGGGCGCCAGAAGCTCTAGCCCCCGAGGAAGGTCTGCTGGAAGAGGAACCCGAAATTGAGCAGGAGGAGCGCCGCGGTGACGCCCATCGCGCGGCGGTCCGCCTCGGCGGGGAAGAACGAGGCCAGCCCCAGGAGCACCTGGGCGGGGAACAAGACCAGGAGCAAAGGCGACGGCGACTTGAGCATCAGCGCCGCCAACCCGAACGCCGCCCACGACCCCGCGCCCAGCCAAAAGGCCAATCCCGTCTTCATGGAGCCTCCCTCGGTCGGCCGACACGAGCATCGAAGCAATTTATGCGCCAATAGGGCCGGGCCCGTAGGTATGACGACCGTCATTTGATATCCTCCGAGCCATGAAATTGATCACTTTCCCCGCCCTCGCCGCGGCCGTGCTCCTGACCGGCTGCGCCGGGATCACCAGCGAACGCAAGGAGAAGCTCGTCGACCGCATGGGCATCGACGTCATCGGCTCCCCCGCCGACCGGGTGCACGTGGTCATCAAGGACGATGCCAGCAAGGAGCGGGTCTGCAAGGGCCCCGGCCCCGACATGGCGACCACGGCCAGCGCCGGCGTCAACCTGGGCGTCAGCGGCGCGGCGGCGGTCCCCGGCACCGGCAGCGTCGGCGAGAACGCCAGCCGCGGCGCGCTCGACCTCGGCGGGCGCAACCCGACGGTGCTCCTCGCCCGCGAGTTCTTCTACCGGGCCTGCGAGCTCACGATGAACATCCGCCCGGACAACGAGACCGCGCTCTCCATCTACAAGATGACGCTCGACTCCATCGAGCGCATCGCGGCGCTCCAAAACGGCGCGGTCGGCGCCGCCGCCCAGGCCGCCGCCCCGCCGCCTTCCGCCGCCGGACTGCCGCAGAACCTCATCAACCAGCCGACCCCCGCGCCCGGCCAGTAAAGGCCCGGCCCTGAACTAGAGCGGCGTCACCGCCGGCATCGGCTCGTCGGCGGCGCATTTGGGCTGGGTGTAGGCCTCGACGACCGAGGCCACGCCCGTGGGGTCGAGGCCGGCCAGGTCGCGCGCGAAGGACTCGGCCGAGGGACCGCCCTCCTCGGACTTGAACTTCAGGTAGTACTGCACCTTGGCGTACTCCTTGGTGACCCAGCGCGCGGCGTTGGTGGCGAGCTTGGCCTTGATGGCGCGCGCCACGTCCTCGGTGGTCATCTTGGCCAGGTTGTCGGCGTAGCCTTCGAGCATGCGCTCGAGCGCGGCCTTGGCGGCCGCCTTATCGCCCGCCTTGACCGCCGTCTTGAGCTCGGCCTGCGCGGCCTCGACCTCGCTCGAGCCCCCCAAGGTCAGGATGTTGACCGCCATCATGATGGGCGAGACCACCATGTCGACGGTGCTCATGGCGCAGCTCGTCTTGTCCTTGGCGCAGCCCACCCCGCACTCGACCTTGTCGGCCCCGCAGGTCTGCCAGCACACCGGCCCCACGCCGTTGTAGCCCGCCTTGCACTTGGGATAGCACAGCGCGCCGTTCTTCTCCTGGTCGGCGGTGCAGCTCATGACGTAGCCGGCCCCGCGCCCGTAGGAGTCCTTGATGAGGTCGAGGCCGTCGCCCTTCCAGCCCGGCGGGTTCGACGGGGTCGTCAGCGCGCAGAAGAGCCCAGCGTTGGTATAGCCCGAGGGGCAGACCTTGCGGCAGCTGTACCAATCGGGGCAGGACCATTCCCCCGACTTCGTCAGCGCCTTGTCGACGTGGCAGAACGCCCCGGTGTCGACGTAGCCCGACGGGCAGGTCTGCCAGCACACCGGCCCCGCGCCGCCGTAGCCGGCTTTGCACTTGGGGTAGCAGAGCGCGCCGTTTTTCTCCATCGTCGAGTCGCAGGTGCTGAGCGGATAGCCCGCCCCGCGCGTCTCGGTCTGCTTGTAGCAGTAGGGCTGGCTGGCGGCGTTGGTGCGCCGGTTCATCCAGCCGATCAAGGTGTTGAGGTCGGTGGCCGTCAGCGGAGCCCCCGAGGCGACGGCCGCCGCCTTCTCGGCGGCCAGCTTCACCGCCGCCGCGTGCGCGGCCTCGGCCGCCGGGTCGGGCGGCGTCACGCGCGCCGAGGCCTCGGCCGGCGGCGCCCCCTGGGGGTCGACCAGGTAGTACTGCTGGATGATGTCATGGACGTAGGCCTCGACGAAGCGGTCCGCCCCCAGCCCGGCCATGCTGACCTCGAAGGTGTCCCGGGCCGCGTTGTACTTGCGCACGGCATCGGTGATCTGGGGGTCGATGCGCGTATGCGAGGGAAGCATGTCGAGGGCGTCTCCGAGCTGCATCATGTTGCGGTGCGCCTTAAACAGCGCCTCCGCGAACTGATACCCGTTCTCGGACAGGACGGTCGTCTTCTGGTCGAGGGAGACCATGAAGTTCCGCGCCGTCGCGTCCGGAATATAGGAGTAGTCCCAGTCGGGCTTGTTGCCCTTAAGCGGAGCCGCGGCCCTGAGGGTGTCCGCCAGCCCCGCCGGCGCCCGGAGGGCGGCGACGTCGTCGACGTCCCCGGCGCTCCTTTTGAGCACTTGGGCGGCGACCTGGATGAATTGGGTGTCGAAGGTGAAGGCCTGGGCGAAGGCGGACGACGGGGCGGCGAAGAGGAGGGCGGCGAAGAGGGCTTTGGTCATTGGCGGAGATGCTACCAAACGTGCCGCCGATTTCCGGACAAGGCGGTCCGGGACTATGAAGAACGCCCCCGGCCGCCGCGGGTCAGCCCAGCGGCAGGACGTCCTCGGGCGGGGACAGCTTTCCGACCGAGAAGCCGACCAGCCGGAATCTCCGCCCCTCGCCGAGGAAGGGCTCGAGCAGCTCGAGCGCGACGGACTCGAGCTGGTCGAGCCGTGCGGTGGGCAGCCGCAGGGTGGTCTGCTTGGAGTGCGTCTCGTAGCCCTCGAAGCGGACCTTGACCGTCAGCGTCCGGCACCAGAGCCCTTCCGTGCCCAAGTCGCGGTGGACGCGCCGCACGCAGGCCCTGAGGGTCCCGCGGACCTCGTCGGCATCGCCGGTGTCCGAGTCGAACGTATGTTCGCGGCCGACCGACTTGGCCTCGGTGACCGGGTCGACCGGCCGGTCGTCGAGACCGCGCGCCTCGCGCCACAGGACCGGCCCGAAGCTCCCGACCACGGCGCCGAGCCGGGCCTCGCTGGCGCGGCGCAGCTCCGCCACGGTCTCCCAGCCCTGCGCCGCCAGCGCCGCGCGCGTCACGGGCCCGACGCCGCGCAGGACGCCGACGTCCTTGGGGTCGAGGAACTCCTCGACGCGCGAAGGGATGACGACCGTGACGCCGCCGGGCTTCTTGTGGTCGCTGCCGAGCTTGGCCAAGAGCTTGTTGGGAGCGACGCCGAACGACACCGAGAGGCGCTCCGACTCCTTGATGCGGGACTGCAGCCCGAGGGCCAGGGCGCGCGCGTTCTCGAACGTGCCGCAGCTCGAGACGTCGGCGTAGGCCTCGTCGACGCCCGCCTGTTCGAACACGTCGGCCGCCGCGCGCAGGATGTCCATCACGCGGCGGCTGGCCGCGGAATACCTGCGGAAGTCGGGACGGAGGTAGACCGCCTGCGGGCAGCGCTTGAAGGCGATCGAGATCGGCATCGCGCTGCGCACGCCGAACTTGCGCGCCGCGTAGTTGCAGGTGGCCACGATCCCACGCCCCGCGCCGCCCCTGGGGTCGGAGCCGACGACGACGGGCTGGCCCTGGAGCGCCGGGTCGTCTCGCTCCTCGACCGAGGCGTAGAACGCGTCGAGGTCGGCGTGCAGGACGATGCGCTCGGCGGGGTGGAGGGGCACCGGCTTAAATTGAACAAAATCGCCCCGCCGGAGGCCGCGCCGTAGTACTACGTAGCGGCGCAGTAGAACTCCGCATAGTCCCGGGCCGGGTAAGCCGCTAGACTGCGGCCATGGGACAACTTCAAAAGACGGGCGGGTTCGGCCGGCTGGCGTTCGCGCTGCTCTTCGTTTCGACCGCGCGCGCGGCCTTCGGCGAGGACCTCGGCGGTTCCTACCGGTTTTGAGCAAAGGAGAAAAAATGAAAAACATGACGCTGTGCCTGACGGCCGGACTGGCCTTGGCCGCCGCATCGTTTGTGGCGGCCGAGTCCGCGCCGCCGCAAGAGGACAAGAAGCTCGAACAGAGCTCGACCGACGTCGACGCCGCCGCGGCCCGTCCGGACGGGCAGAAGAACGTCGAGTCGCGGCTCAAGTCCGAGTACAAGGTCGACGACGCGCGCATCCTGGGGCTGCGCGACCAGAAGCTGGGCTACGGCGAGATCTCGATCGCGCTCGCGCTGGCCGAGAAGCTGCCCGGCGGCATCACGGACGCCAACGTCGCGACGGTCATGGCCCAGCGCAACGGGCCGCCGAAGGTGGGCTGGGGCCAGATCGCCAAGAAACAGGGCACCACGGTCGGAAAGCTCCTGGGCCGGGTGAAGAACGTCGAGGCCGCCGCCCGCAAGCAGGAAAGGGCCGAGGCGCGCGCGAAAGAGAACGCCCAGAAGCGGGAGCGGCCGGCGACGGCGCAGCCCGCGCAGAGGCCGGACCGGCCCGAGAAGCATGAAAGCGCCGGGAAGGCGGGGCACGGGAAGCGCTGAAGGAGGTCGGGGCGCTTCAGCTCATCGCGGCGAGCAGCTCGCTTAGGGCGACGGACGCGAACCCCGTCTGATGGTCCGAGAGGCCGTAAGGCACGACGAGCCGCCCGTTGTGCACCAGGGCCCCGCAGGTATAGAGGACGTTCGGGACGTATCCCTCGCGCTCGTCCCCCTCCGGGGTCATCAGCGGCTCCCTGAGCCGCCCGAGGACCTTGGAGGGGTCGTCGCGGTCGAGCAGGAAGGCGCCCAAGCTGTACTTGCGCAGCGGGCCCACGCCGTGGCTCAACACCAGCCAGCCGGCCTCCGTCTCGATGGGGGAGCCGCAGTTGCCCGTCTTCAAGAACTCCCAGGGGGCGGCCGGGGAGACGACGAGCTTGGACTCGTCCCAGAAATGCACGTTGTCCGAGAACATGAGGTAGACGTTCTCCCCGTCCTGGCGCGAGAGCATCGCGTAGCGGCCGCCGATTTTTCGCGGGAAGAGCGCCATCCCCTTGTTCCGGACGCCGGGCCCGTTGAGCGTCGCGAACTTGAAGTGGCCGAAATCCTCGGTCTCGAAGAGCTGGGGGAGGACGTTCCGCCCGTCGTAGGCGGTGTAGGTGGCGTAATAGACCGTCTTCCCGCCGTCTTTGAAAGCGGTCAGGCGCACGTCCTCGAGGCCGTTGCTCTGGATGGGCGTGACGGGGAAGATGATGCGCTCCGAGAGCTCCTGGTCCGGCGGGAAGCGGATGTCGTAGTTGGACTGAGCCAAGAGCCACACGCCCATCGCGGTGGCGTCCGCGCCGATGTGCCGCCCGAGGCCCGCTTCCCAGAGGGTCTCCTGGAGGCTGTGCTTGAGCTCCGCCAAGGTGAAGAACTCCCCCTTAAGCCGCCCCAACAGGCGCGCCGCCCAGTCGCCGGCCAGCCCCATCTCGGCGACCTTCCGCACGAAGAGCGCCTTATGGTAGGTCGAGTTCTCGACGAGCTCCGGGTCGGTCAGAAAGCGCGACGCGGGGTCGACGCTCACGCGCCCCTGCGCGTCGAGGAGGCCGCTGCGAAAGGAGATGGAGGAGATGTGCCCCTCGCCCGTCGAGCGCAGGCTCAAGAGAAAGCGCAGGCCGCCCTTCGCAACCCCGTTTTGGTCGGGGTGCGGGATGATGGAGGGGTTGAACAGCGCCGCCGACTCGGCCGAGTACTCGTACATGAAGTAGGAGCCCAAGAGGAGCTTGCGCGCCTCCGAAAGGTCGGCCCCCGCGGGAAGGCGGTGCTCGAGATGGTGGAAGCGCGCCAACAGGCGCTTGACGAGCCAGCGGTGGCGCGACGAGAAGTCCGCGAGGACGCCGTCCAACACGCGCTGGACCTCGGCCTCCGGCAGCGCCAGGACGCGGCGGAAGACCTTCTCGTACTCCGCGTCCGAGCCGAAGCCCAGGGGCCGCAGGACCACGCGGGTCGGGTCGGGGGCCAGCCGGACCTCGTCCCGGCGGACGTTCAGCGCGCTCATGAGGGCGGGGGCGCCTGGAAGGCCGCCAGCTCGTCGTGCATCCGGCGCATCTCGGCCAAGGAGACCAAGAACGCCAGCGTGGACTCGGCGCCCTGGTTCTGGTTGACCCGGTCCACGTGGAGCCCGTCGCGGCAGCCGCCGGTCACGGGGTCGTAGAGGGAGAGCCCGAGGTCGTTGCGCCCCAAGAACCAGTCGAAGGCGCGGCGCGCCTGGCTGAACCAATAATCGTCCGAGGTGCACCGGTAGGCTTCTAGGCAGGCCGAGACCATCTTCTGGGCCTCGATGGGCTGTTGGTCGAAGTCCGCGCGCGGGCCGCCGCGCCTGTAGAAGCCGTTCGAGCCGATGGGCCGCAGGTAGCCGCCCGGGGCGGTCTGGATCTCGGTGAGCCAGCGCAGGGTCTTAAGTCCCAGCGCCAGCGCCTCGGGGCGGCCGGTGCCCTGGCCGCTTAAGATCAGCGCGTGCGGGAGCCCCGCGTTCATGTAGGTGACCGAGTCCTCGAACCAGGGCCACTCGGGGGTGGCGGTCCGCCCGTAGAGGCCGAGCAGGAGCTCGACGAGGCCGTCCCGGACCTGGGTCACCCGTCGGTCCCCGTCGAGCCGCCTCAGGTAGCCGTGGGCGCCGACCAGGGCCAGGGCCCAGGCCCGGGGCGAGGAGAACCCCGTCGCCGGCGCAAGAGCCTCCGCGAAGATCTGCCCCGCCAGCGCCTGGAAGCCGGGGTTCTTCGAGCGGCCCACGCAGGTCCCCAAGGCGGCCAGCGCGCGGCCGCAGCAGTCTTCCGAGACGGCCTTGTCGGCCCAGGAGCGGTCGAAGTTCATGAAGTTCCGGAACCGCCGCGACTTCGGGTCGTAGGCGTACTGGAGGAAGGCGGCGTAGGTGGTGGCGGCGGCCAAGAGCTGGGGCGAGTCCTCCCCCAGCTCCTCGAGGAGCACCGTGAGGACCAGGGCCCGCGCGTTGTCGTCGGTGCAGTAGCCGGTGGCGAAGTTCGGCACCGCGACGATGGCGTGCTGGAAGAGCCCCGTCGAGTCGGTCATCCGGGCGAGGTGGTCGAGCTTGAGCTCCGGCAGGCCGGTCAACTGCTTGTCGAGCGTCTTCACCGTCACGAGCTTGCGGGCCAGGCCCGCCCGCTCGTTGCGGGCTCGCTCGAAGGACTGCATGTAGGCGGTCGCGACGTTGCTCCACACCATCTCACGGCCCAGCTTGTAGGCGTTCTTGCGCATGATGTTGCGCCGGGCGTCGTCTTTAAGGAGCGCCGCCACCTCCCGCGCGAGCGCCGCGGAATCCCCGAAGGGGACGAGCACCCCGCGGTCCTCGGCCAAGAGCTCTTGGGCGTGCCAATAGGGGGTGGAGACCACCGCCTTGCCGGACCCGAAGCTGTAGGCCAAGGTCCCCGAGGAGATCTGGGCCTCGTTTAAGTAGGGCGTGATGTAGACGTCGGCCGCGCCGATGAACTCCTTGAGCTCGGCGAGCTCCACGAAGCGGTTGTAGAAGATGACGTTCTTCTTGACCCCGTTCTTCTCGGCCCGAAGCTCCAGGCTCAGGCGGTAGGACTCGCCCACCTCGCGCAGCAGGTGCGGGTGCGTGGCCCCCAGGACGATGTAGACCGCGTCCGGGTGCTCCGCCACGATGGCGGGCAGCGCGTCGAGCATCACCTCGATGCCCTTGTTGGGGGAGAGCAGGCCGAAGGTCAGGAGCACCTTCTTGCCCTCGACGCCGAAGTGGTCCTTGTAGTAGCCGGGGTCGACGAAGGAGCTCTCGGGGATGCCGTGGCAGACGACGTCGATCTTGCCGGCCGGGGCCTTGTAGACGCCTTTGAGGAACTCGGCTCCCTTGTTCGACATCACGACCACGCGCGTCGAGAGGCCGATGAGCTCGCGCATCACCCGCCGCTGGTCGGGCGTCGGGTCCTTGAGCACGGTGTGGAGCGTGGTCACCACGGGCAGGTCCACCTCGCGCAGCAGCGCCAAGAGATGCCCGCCCGCCGCCCCGCCGTAGATGCCGTACTCGTGCTGCACGCAGAGCACGTCCACGTCGCTCATGGCGAGGAAGTCGGCCGCCCGCCGGTAGGAGTCCAGGTTCTGCTCCGCGATCTCGAAGCGGACCTCGGGCGGGTAGTCGTAGCCTTCCTTGACGTCGTTGACCGGCACCGCGAAGCAGGAGACCTTCGGGAACTGCGCCGCCACGGAGGTCAGGATGTCCGTCGTGAACGTGGCGATGCCGCACAGGCGGGGCAGGTAGTCCCCGACGAAGGCGACCTTGCGGATCTCGGAGCGCGGTTTCATGGTCTCTCCATCACGGTATCCTTTCCCCGGCGGGAATACTACCTACGCCCGCGGGTACAACTCCGAATATCGCGCGAAGAGCCCGCCGGGTATCCTGTGGGCATGAAGAAAACATTGGCGTTGCTCTTGCTGGTGACGGCCGTGGCGAGCCCGGTGCGCGCGCAGAAGGCGGGAGACATCGGGGTCGGCGTCATCTTGGGGAGCCCGACCGGCGGCGCGGCCAAACTGTGGCTGAGCGACCACCAGGCGCTCTCCGCCGGCATCGGGTTCAGCTCGAGCTTGGCGGTGTACGGGGACTACCTGTGGCACTCCTGGAGCGTCCTCCCCCAGCCGTCCGAGGGCCGGCTGCCGGTCTATCTGGGCCTCGGCGGGCAGATCCGGACGTTGAGCCCCGACGAGTTCGGGGTGCGGGGCGTGCTGGGCCTCGCCTACTGGCTGCCGCGCAACCCGGTGGAGCTCTTCGTCGAGTTCGTCCCGGTCGTCCGCGTCGCGCCGTGGGCCAGCGTGGGCCTCGGGGGCGGGATCGGGCTGCGGTATTACTTCATAAAGAGCTGACATGCGCACGCAGGCGATGAGCCGCGCCGAGCTCAAGGCCAAGCTCGACGGCAAGGAACGCTTCCACCTCTGGAACGTCCTGTCGGCGGAGTCCTACCGGCCGGAAGCCAACATCCCCGGGTCCGCCTGGGTCCCGCTCGCCGCCCTGACCGAGAGGTTTCTCGCGCACCTGGTCCCCGGCAAGGGCGAGACCATCGTCGTCTACTGCGGCGGGCCGGCCTGCCCCTCCTCCAAGCAGGCGGCCGCCAAGCTCCAGTCCCTAGGCTACACGGACGTCTTCGCCTACGAGGGCGGGCTTTCGGACTGGTCGGAGAACGGGCTCCCGCTCGTCAAGGCGGCGGGCTAGGTTTCGGCGGGCTGCGACAGGGTCGTCAGCCCGTGCTGGATGGCGTAGCGCGTCAGGCCAGCCACCGTCAGGATATTGAGCTTGTGCGACAGGCGCTCGCGGTGGGTCTCCGCCGTGCGGACGCTGATGCCCAGCCGTCGGGCGACCTGCTTGTTGGCCAGCCCTTCCGAGAGGAGCGTCAGCACCTCGAGCTCGCGCGCGGTCAGGACCCCGGTCGTGCGGGTGGGCGGGAGCTTGGACTCGGGGACCAGGATGGCGTCGGCCATGTCGGCGGGAAAGAAGAGGCCGCCTTGGCAGACGTGCTTGATGGCGTCTAAGAGCTGCACCGTGGGCTTGTGCTTCATCACGTAGCCGTGCGCGCCGCAGCGCGCCATCCGCACCACGTACTCGACGCTCGAATGGATGCTGAAGGCCAGGATGCGGGTCTTGGGGACCAGCCGGCGCAGGCGGCGGGCCAGCTCGCCGCCGTCGAGCGTGGGGAGCGTGATGTCCAAGACGACCACGTCGGGGCGCAGGCGCTTGACCTTGCGCAGGGCCTCTTCGGCATCCGAGGCCTCCCCCACCACCGAGAGGGAATGGCTGAGGAGGAAGGAGCGCACCCCGTCGCGGACGCTCGGATGGTCGTCGACGAGGAAGACCCGGAGCTTGGGAGGCTTCTTGACCTTCACCCTCTCCGCCCCAAGGGCGCGGAGACGACGAGCTTGGTCCCCAGCCCCGGCTGGGAGCGCAGGTCCGTCGTGCCGCCCAGAGACGCCATCCGCTCGCGGATGCTGCCCAGGCCCACCCCGCGGCCGACGGCCGCCTTCCGGCGGCGGATGTCGAAGCCCTTCCCGTCGTCGGAGATGGTCATCTCGAGGGCGCGCCCTTTGCGGCGGAGGGTCAAAGACGCCAGGACCGCCCCGGCATGCCGCTCCACGTTGTTGAGCGTCTCCTGGGCGACGCGGAAGAACGCCAGCGCCAGGTCCGGGTCGGCGTCTTTGGGGACGCCCGAGAAGCGCACGACGACCGGGATGCCCAGCCGCTCGCGGACGTCGCGGCACAAGGTGACCAAGGCCGCCTGGAGGCCCAGGTCTTCGAGCTCGGAAGGCATCAGGTTCTGGGCCACGCGCCGGATCTCGAAGATGGCGCGGTCCAGGGAGTCCCCCACGTCGGCGATCTTGCGGCGGGTCTTGCCGGGCTGGGCGAGGATCTTCCCGGAAAGCGACTCCAGGCGGAACTTGACCCCCGAGAGGATCTGCCCGACGCCGTCGTGGAGGTCGCGGGCGAGGCGCTTGCGCTCCGTCTCCTGGCCCGAGACGACGCGCGCGTGGAGGGACTGCAGCTCGCGCTCGGCGCGCTTGCGCGCGGTGATGTCGCGCTCGGTGGTCGCGAGCTCGAGCGGCCCGCCGCGGCGGTCGACCAGGCCCGTGGCGGTCAGCCAGACGTCCAAGACCCGGCCGTCCTTGGTGCGCCGCTGGACCTCGACCGACGGCACGGTCCGGCCTTTCGAGAGGAGGCGCACCAGGGCCCGCGTCTCGCCGCGCTTGTCTTTGGGGTAGAGGCGGCGGATGTTCATGCGCAGGGCCTCGGCCTCCCGGTAGCCGTACATGCGCTCCGCGCCGCGGTTCCAGGTCAGGATGCGGCCCTTGAGGTTGCGGATGATGACGGCGTCGTTTGAGTCGCGCACGAGGGTGGCCAGGCGCAGGAGGGTCTTCGCGGCCTTGCTCCCCAGGACGGGGGCCAAATCCCTCGACATCAGCGACTCTAGCTTATATCCCGACGGACGCCCGGCCGCCCGCTTATCTGAAGAGGCGGTCGAGCCCGCTCGGGATGGGCAGCGGGGACTTAAGACGCTTGCCCAAGGAGTCCTGCACGGCCTTGAGCCGCTCGTCGCCCAAGCCCAGCTGCTTGAGCAGCGCCCCGGCCTGGCCGTCGATGGACTTCTTGAGGCCGCCGGCCTTCTCGCCGAAGGCCTTGTCGATCTGCGCGCGCACCCCTTTAAGGCGCTCTTCGGCCTCGCGCCCCACCGCCGAGCGCAGCGCGCCCGCGGCGGCCGCGCCGAGGTTCGAGGAGAGCTCGAGCTCCGGAGCCTCGGGCGTCCCCGCCACCGCGCCCTTGAGCTCGACGGCCTTGAGGGACTTAAGGGCCTCGCCCAGCGCCCGCGCTGCCAGCGGGTTGCCGCCCGAAGCGGACGCCGACAAGGACGACGGCACGGCCTTGAGCGCGAGCTCGCCGGCGAGCCGCCCGCCCGACAGCACCACGCGGCCGCGCACGTCCGCGGCCCCGGCGCCGACGGCGACGGAATAGGGCCCTTCCCCGAGCGTCTGCGGAGGGAACGCGACGCCGGAGGCGGTCGCCTCCAGGGCGTCCGAACCGGCGGCGCGCCGGTGGTCCGACATGAGCGCCAAAGACAGCGCCCGGTCGCCC
>SCTT01000141.1 GCA_004322435.1 bacterium | reverse complement strand
GGTCTTGCCCGAGAACATGCTGCCGCAGACGACCTCGATCCAGCCGGAGGACAGCCCCACCGGGCGCAGATGGGTCGCCTGCGCCCCCGCCATCGCGACCACGGCGTTCATGCGCGCCCCCGGCCGGCGTAGTTCTTCTTGTAGTAGGTCTTCACGTCCCCGCGGTTCTTGAGCGGCCGCCACCACCAGGCGTTGTCGCGGTACCACTTGATGGTCGAACGCAGCGCCAGCTCGAAGGTCGTCTCGTGGCGGAAGCCCAGGGCCCGCAGCTTCTCGCAGTCCACCGCGTAGCGGCGGTCGTGCGCCTTGCGGTCCGTCACGGGCGTCACCAAGGACTCGTCGACGCCCATGATGCCCCGCACCAGCCCCACGAGCTTCTTGTTCGTCAGCGAGGCGGTGCCGCCCACGTTGTAGATCTCGCCGGGCTTGCCCTTGCGCAGGACCAGGTCCACCGCGCGGCAGTGGTCGGTGACGTGCACCCAGTCGCGCACGTTCAGGCCGTCCCCGTAGAGCGGGAAGGGCTTGCCCTCGATCCAGTTCGTGACCATCAGCGGCAGGGCCTTCTCGGGGAACTGGTACGGGCCGAAGTTGTTCGAGCAGCGGGTCGTCATCACCGGCAGGCCGTGCGTGATGAAGGCCGCGCGCGCCACCAGGTCCGAGGCGGCCTTCGAGGCCGCGTAGGGGCTGTTGGGCAAAAGCGGGTCGGTCTCGACGGACTCGCCGGCCTCGACCGAGCCGTAGACCTCGTCGGTCGACACGTGCACGAACCGCCTCACCTTGTGGCGCCGCGCCGCGTCGAGCATCACCTGGGTGCCGACGACGTTCGTGCGCAGGAAGGCCGAGGCGTCGAGGATGGAGCGGTCCACGTGGCTCTCGGCCGCGAAATGGACGACGGCGTCGGCGCCCTTCATCGCGCGGTCCACCGTCTTGGGGTCGGCGACGTCGCCCTTGACCCAGCGATGGCGGGAGGCGCCTTCCATCCCCTTGAGGTTGGCCGGGTTGCCCGCGTACGTGCGCAGGTCCAGGTTCACGATGCGCAAGGTCGGGTAGCGCTTGAGGGACCAGCGCACGAAGTTCGAGCCGATAAATCCCAGGCCGCCGGTGACGAGGAGCTTCACTTCCGGCCCCGGAAGTAGAGGTCGCGGAAGTAGCGGTAGGTGTCCTCGACGCCGTCCGTAAAGCCCATCACCGGCTTGTAGCCGAGCACGCGCCGGGCCTTCGAGACGTCGGCCCAGGTCTTGCGCACGTCGCCGCGCCGGGCGGGCGTGTGGTTGCGCTCGAGGCGGCGGCCCACCAGGCGCTCGATGACCGCGATGAGGTCCAAGAGCGAGTAGGTCTTTCCGTTGGCGATGTTGAAGAGCTCGCCGGCGGCCTTGGGCGACTTGGCCGCGAGGATGTTGGCCCGCACGACGTTGGCGACGTGCGTGAAATCGCGCTGCTGCTTGCCGTCGGTGTGGACCTCGAGGGGCTCGCCCCGGAAGGCCTGCTCCATGAACTTGGGGATGACGGCCGAGTACAGCGACTCGGGGTCCTGGCGGGGGCCGAAGACGTTGAAATAGCGCAGCGCGACGCCGGGCAGGCCCATCGTCTTCGAGAAGAGCAAGGTGTAGTGCTCCCCGCAGAGCTTCGAGGCCGCGTACGGGCTCACCGGCCCGGGCTTCATCGTCTCCTTCTGGGGGAAGACCTTGCAGTCGCCGTAGGCCGAGGAGGTCGAGGCGTAGACCACGCGCTTGACCTTCGCGGCGCGGGCGGCCAGGAGCAGGTTGAGCGTCCCGGTCGCGTTCGAGTCGTGCGAGGCCGTCGGGTTGTCCATGGACTTGGGCACCGACCGGACGGCGGCCTCGTGCAGGATGTACGTGACGCCTTTCACCGCCCGGCGGCAGGCGGCGGGGTCGCGGAGGTCGCCGCGGACGAGCTGGACCTTCGAGCGGAAGGTCTTCATCTTGGCCGGCGAGCCGGTGGAGAAGTTGTCGAAGACCCGGACCTTCTCCCCCTTGAGGGCCAACGACTCGGCGATGTGCGAGCCGATGAAGCCCGCGCCGCCGGTGACAAGCCAGAGTTCTTTAGGCATTCAGGAGGACTGCGTGCGCGATTCTACCAATTCACCCGAACCCCTGCTATGCTTAGAAAAGATGGACCCCTACGCCGCCTACTGGGAGGCCCTGGAGCTCGAGCCGGGCTCCGACCTGGACGCGGTCAAGCGCGCGTACCGGGAGCAGGCGCTGACCTGGCACCCCGACCGGTTCCCCTACGATGAGGAGCTCCGCCGGCGCTGCGAGGAGCGCATGCGCCACGTGAACGCCGCCTACGAGGCCCTGCGGGAGCTCTCGGAAGGCGGCGCCCCCGCGTTCCCGGAGGAGACCCAGGCCTGGAGGCCGGCGCCCGAGAAGGAGGAGGCGGCGCCGGCCGACGAGACGGGCTGGGTGGAGCGGTGGCTGGCCACGCCGCGGCCGCACCGCGCCGAGGCCCCCCCGCGGGCCGTCCCCGCGGCCCCCATCCCCGCCTGGGCCTCCCTGGGGAACCTCGCCGCCGCGCTGGCGCTCGCCGCGGCCGCCCTGGGCTCCCTCTTCGTGGTGCCGAACTTGAGCTGGGTCACGCAGGGGCAGGCCATGCGCCTGTTGGCCAGCCCCGCTCTGGCGTACGCCGCGGCGGTCACGGTGGCGCGCGGGGTCTGGGAGATCGCGCTGGGGCTCGGGCTGTTGGCCTGCGCGCTCAACCCCGTCCTCCCGGTCCCGATGAGCCTCGAGGACTGGCGCATCTTCAACTCGGTGACGCCGGTGCTGCTGGCGGGGATGTTCTATCTGGTCTCGAAGCGCCGGTAGCGAGAGAGAATAACGGCGCAGTTTACGCGCCTCGGGCGCGTGGGTTCGAGGATTCCAAACGGCCGGAATCCTCGAACCTCCCCTCAATGAACGGCGAAAGACGAAAATTCGGGATTTAAGTGTGCGTTTTTACAAAAATAGTATCGATAAATACAGCGCTTTTAACC
>SCTT01000140.1 GCA_004322435.1 bacterium | reverse complement strand
CGGGGGCGGTCTCGGTGGGCCATCGCGTGACGCGGGCCACGGCGACGGAGCCCTCGACCGGGGCGGTGCCGTTCATGAAGCGCTCGACGGCGAGCGGCTCGCCCTCGCGCGGCGCCAGCGCCCAGCCGGCGCCCGCGTGGCGCAGCACGCCGACCACCGTCGAGCGGGACCGGCTCAGGACGGCGACGATCTCGCCCTCGCGCCGGCCGCCGCCGCGGGAGAGGCGCACGCTCACGCGGTCGCCGGTCCCGGCCAGGCGCAAAGTCGGGCCCTTCACGTAGACGTCCTCGCCGCGGCCGGGGTCGAGGACCACGAAGCCGAAGGTGCCGTGGTTCTCGAGGCGCCCTTCGACGGCGGCGCCGTGGCCGCCGGAATGGCCGGACGGGGCGCCCTTGCGCGGCGCCTCGCCCCCGCGCGCGGGCCGTCCGCCGCGGCGCGGCTTCGGGCTTGGCTTGGGGTGCGGGTGGGCTTGGAACCGCTTGCGGCCGGGACGTCTCACGGGAGGGACCTTATCATTTCTGCTAACATCGTCCGCATGAATACCCTCCTCGCCGTGCTGCTGGCCGTGAGCGCCGTCTCCGGGTTCGCCGCCGAGGGCGCCCCCGCCGCCTTGCCCGCCGCCGCCCCCGACGACCGGGCCAAGGTGCTCTACGCCCTGGGCGCGATGCTCGTGGGCGACTACGGCCTCCGCTTCGACGACGTGCAGGCCGTCGCCGACGGCATGTCGGACGCCGCCGCCGGCAAGCCCCTCCGGGCCGACCTCAAGGAGCTGCGGCCCAAGGTCGCCCAGCTCAAGAACGAGGCCGTCGAGTCCCGGCGCCTGGCCCTCCTCGACGCCTACGCCGCCGAGCCCGGCGCCAAGCGCCTCCCCTCGGGCCTCATCTTCAAGGAGCTCAAGGCCGGGACGGGCCCTAAGCCCGCCGCGACCAGCATGGTCAAGGTGCACTACCACGGCACCTTCCCCGACGGCAACGTCTTCGACAGCTCGGTGCAGCGGGGCGAGCCGATGGAGTTCCCGTTGAACGGGGTCATCCCCTGCTGGACCGAGGGCGTGCAGCTGATCGGCGTCGGGGGCAAGGCCAAGCTGGTCTGTCCCTACGGCATCGCCTACGGCGAGCGCGGCCGCCCGCCGGTCATCCCCGAGCGAGCGACCCTCGTCTTCGAGGTCGAACTGCTCGACGTCAAGAAGTAACGGCCGCGGCCCGGAGCGGCGCGCTGCGCGCCCGCCAGGCCGTGAACAGGATCCCCGAGGTCGCGACGAGGCCGATGAGGAGCCCGCACCACAGCCCCGTCGGGCCCCAGCCGCGCCCGAGGCCCAGGTAGGCCCCGATGGGGATGCCGACGCACCAATGCCCCAAGACGTTCGCCAAGAGCGCCAAGCGCGTCTCGCCCGCCCCGCGCAGCGCCCCGGTCAAGACGACCTGCGCCCCGTCGAAGACCTGGAAGAGCGCCGCGATGAAGATGAGCGGCACGGCCGCCGCGAGGACGGCGGCGTCCTCCGTGTAGAGCCGCACGAGCGTCCCCGGGACGGCCCAGAAGAGCAGCGCCGTCGTCGACATGAAGGCCAGGCCCAGCGAGAGCGCCGCGTCGCCCGCCCGCGCGGCGCCCGGCCCGTCGCGGCGCCCCAGCGCCTGCCCCACGCGCACCGCGGCGGCCATCGAGATGCCCAAGGGCACCATGAACGTGACGCTCGCCAGGTTCAGCGCGATCTGGTGCCCCGCGGTCGGCACCGGGCCGAGGCGGCTGAGCAGGACCGTCGTGAAGCCGAACGCGAACACCTCGACCAAGGTCTGCAGGCCCGCCGGCACGCCCAAGGCCAAAAGGTCGACGAACACGGGCCGGTGCCAGCCGTGGAACTTCCACCCGGAGGCGCTGACCCGGGAAGCGGCCGCCGCGCCGACGAAGGCGGCCATCACGACGTTGGCCGAGAGGCTCGCGAGCGCGCTGCCGCGCACGCCCAGGGCCGGCGCGCCGAGATGTCCGAAGATGAGGACCCAGTTGAGAAAGGCGTTGACCAGGTTCCCGAGCGCGACGGCCCACATGAGCGGGCGCGTCACGTCCTGCGCCTGCAGATACTGCCGGCAGGCGACGAACAGGAGCCCCGGGAACATCATGAAGCGCACGACGGCGAGGAAGCCGCGGGCCGTCGCCGCGACCGCCGGGTCGACGCGCATCAGCGCGAAGAAGGCGGGGGCCAAGAAGGTCGCGGCGAAAGCGGCGGACGCCACGGCGAGCGCGAGCGCCAGCGCGTGGACGAAGACCCCCGCCGCGACGGCGGGCTGCCCGGCGCCCCAGGCCCGCGAGGCCAACGTGTCGATGCCGAGCATCGTCCCCAGGCCGGCGATGAAGAGGCCGAAATAGACCGCGTTGGCGACGCCCACGCCCGAGATGGCCTCGGGGCCCAGCCGCCCCAAGAACATCATGTCGACGACGCCGTAGAGCATCATCCCGAGCTGGAGCGCGGCGATGGGCGCCGCCAGCGAGAGCATGTCGCGGGCCTCTTCCTTCGTCGGGAACCTCATGGGGACCGAAGTTTACTAAGTTACGGGAATCGCCCATGGACGCCCGCCGCCGCGCCTTCCTGATGACCGACGCCTACGCGCTCGCGGCCGACTTCCGCGGCGGCGCGCGCCCGGACCTGGCCGCCCTTCCCTTAGACGAGGTCCGAAAGCGGCTGCTCGCCGAGCTCGCGGCCGCCCGCCCCGGGGAGGCGCCCGAGGCCTACGCGGCGGCGCTCGAAGAAGGTTTCAAGGCGGCCGGCTGAGCGGTTTCCTATAATCCCCACGATGCTCCTGCTCGCCCAAACGCGCCTGGCCCAGATCGCCGTCCTGCTCGGCGTCGTCCTCGGCGTCGGCACCGGCGGCTACATGCTGATCGAGGGCTGGGGGCCCTTCGACTCGTTCTGGATGACCGTCATCACCGTGGCCACCATCGGCTACGGCGAGGTCCATGCCCTGACCCCCCACGGCCGGGTCTTCACCATCGGCCTGATCTTCCTCGGGATGGGCACCACGGCGTACGCCTTCTCCCAGCTCACCGCCTTCATCGTCGAAGGGGACCTCTCCACCGCCCTGCGGAGGAACAAGATGGAAAAGCGCATCCGCGAGCTCGAGCAGCACTTCATCATCTGCGGCGTGGGCAACACGGGCCAGGTCGTCTTAGACGAGCTGCTCAAGACCCAGCGCCCGCTCGTCATCGTCGAGAAGGACGCCGAGAAGGCCGCCGAGCTCGAGGCCAAGGGCCTCTTGGTCATCCAAGGCGACGCGTCGCACGACGACGTCCTCGAGAAGGCGGGCATCGCGAGGGCGCGCGGCATCTTCTGCGTGCTCGGCCACGACCAGGAGAACCTCCTCTTGACGCTCGCGGCCCGGGGCCTCAACGCCGCCGTCCGCATCGTCACCGAGCTCCACGACGGCCGCTTCCGCGACCGCCTCACGCGCTGCGGCGCCGACGCGGTGGTGGACTCGCCGCACATCGGCGGCCTGCGCCTCGCCTCCGAGATGGTCCGGCCGATCACCGTGGGCTTCCTCGACTCGATGATCCGCGACCGCACCTACACCTACCGCTTCGAGGAGGTCCCCTTGGCCGAGG
>SCTT01000139.1 GCA_004322435.1 bacterium | reverse complement strand
ACCGCCCTGTTCGACCCTTTGAACGCCTTCGTCGACCGCCGCCTCGCCGCCGACGTGACGGCCTGGCTGGCGGACGAACCCCGTCCCGTCGCCGCCGCCCCGGAGCTCCTCCATGCCTGAGACCAAGGACTATCCCATCCCCGGGACGCTCAACCTGGCCATCGCCGTCGTCCAACTGGCCGTCCTCGTGGGGGCTTTGGCCGCGGCCGGCAAGGTCGGCTCGTGGGGGGCGGTGCTGGGCCTGTCCCTCGTCTACGGACTGGTGATGAACTCGGGCTACGCGATGCTCCACGAGGGGGAGCACGGGACCTTGCATCCCAACCGGCTGGTCAACGACGGCGTCGGCATGCTGCTAGCTCTCTTCTTCCCGGCGCCCTTCCACCTCATCCGGCAGGGCCACCTGGGCCATCACATGCGCAACCGCTCGGACGACGAGGCCTTCGACTACTACTTCCCCGGCGAGAACGCAGTGTGGAAGTACCTCCAGCTCTACGGGACCCTGACCGGCGCCTTCTGGCTCGTCATCGCGCTCTCGAACCTGCTCGCGGCGGCGAAGCCTTCCTTGGTCCGCGTGCGCTACGCGACCTGGGACCGTCCCACCGCTGCGCTC
Source organism: bacterium (assembly GCA_004322435.1). Lineage (GTDB taxonomy): Bacteria > Elusimicrobiota > Elusimicrobia > UBA1565 > UBA1565 > SCTT01. The sequence goes on along the minus strand of SCTT01000139.1, from coordinate 11,992 downwards.
CTCGAGTCGCTCAACCCCAAGTACTACCGGCTCATCCAGGCCGAAGCGCTGGCCGCCGTCCTCCTGCACGCGGGCCTCATGTGGTTTTTCGCCGTGCCGTTCGCGCGCTACGCCGCGGTGCTCTTCGGCTTCGGGTTTATGTGGTCGGCGCTCCAGTACGCGCACCACTACGACACCACGCGGGACGTGCTGTGGGGGGCCAAAAACCTCAAGACCTTGGCGCCCTTGGACTGGCTGCTCCTCAACCACAACTGGCACCTGAACCACCATTTGCAGCCGACGGTGCCCTGGCTCTACCTGCGGGAGCTCAAATCCGGACCCGAGTTCGAACGGACGAGCCTCGTGCTCGCGTACTTCGAGATGTGGAAGGGCCCGCGCTACACCGAAGAGCGCGTGCAGAACCGCTATGCGGGGACCCTTGTCCGCTGACTATCCGCCGGGCGTCGTAGCCGGGATGCTCCTGGCGAACGTCTTTCCGCTCGTCCATCTGTCCGCGGCGCTGGCCGTGGGCTGGGTGGGGGGCGGGCCGCGCGGGCTGCTGGGGGCGTTGGGGGTGCTCTATCTGCTGCCGCCCGTCGCCGCGCGCCTCCTGACCGCCGCCTGCGGGCGGCCCGCGGGGCGCTACACGACGGGGGAGCGCGCCTTTCTCGTCTGGTGGGTCACGCTGTCTTTGCAGACGCTGTTCTTGCGCTTGCCGTTCCTCGAGGAACTGCTGCGCCTCGTGCCCGGCCTCTACTCGGCCTGGCTGCGCCTGTGGGGTTCCCGCATCGGCGCGCGGGTCTACTGGTCGGCCGGGACCGTGGTCTTGGACCGCGGCTACCTCGACATCGGCGACGGGGTGGTTTTCGGCGCGGGGGTGCGTTTGAACGGCCACGTCCTCGCCAAGGAAGAAGGCCGGCCCACCCTCATCGTGGACACCGTGCGCGTCGGCGCCGGCGCCGCCGTCGGGGGCTATTCCCTGCTGACCGCCGGCACCGAGGTGGCTCCCGGGGAGACGCTCAGGGCCTGCCTGTTGTCTCCTCCGTACTCGAAATGGGAGGCCGGGCGCCGAGTGAAGGGTCCGGCGGGGCCAATCGGGGTGTCGGCCCCGTGAGGAAGGCCTTCGTCCTCGTCTTGACGGCCACGGCCGGATGCCTCGGCTCCGACCCGTACGCTCGGGTCGCCCGGGAACTGACCGCCCCCCTCGGGGCGGCGCCGACGCGCGTCGCCGTGCTGCCGTTCCGCGGCCTGGACCCTTCCTTGGACGCCGAGGGAGAGGCCATCTCCGAACGCCTCCTGTCCTACCTCTACGGCCGGGACGGCGTCGTGCTCATCGAACGCTCCCGCCTCCAGCAGGTGATGTCGGAGATGAGCCTGGGTCAGACCGGCGCCCTCGACGCGAAGTCCGCGGCCGAACTCGGGAGGCTCTCGGGCGCCCAGGCGCTCGTGGTCGGCACAGTCTCCCGCGCCCCAAAAGGGTTAGACCTCTCGGCGCGAGTCGTGGACGTCGCGAGCGGGCGCCTCCTCGCCGCCGCCACCGCGCGTCTCCCGAAGGCTAGCAACCTGTCGGTCGCGCCCAGCCCGCGCCTGTCCCCGAATCCGCCTCCCGCGTCCCCTTCCGAGTGGACTCCGGGCGCCGATTTGGGCCCGGGGACGCGCCTTCCTTGGGCGCTCGACAGCCATGGCGCGGCCGCCGCCGGAGGTCGCCTCTACGTGCTGGGAGGAGTGTCCGCGCGAGTGCGCGGGGCCGGCCGCGGGGACGTTGCCGTCATGTCGGCAGTGCTGCTTAAGTCGGGGAAACTCGGCCGTTGGCGCGCCGAGACTCCGCTGCCCGAGGGCCGATACCAGGTCGCGGCGGCGGCGTGGGGCCGTTGGGTCTTAGCTGTGGGCGGCTACGAGGGTTCGCCTCGTCGGGAGGTTTTCGCCTCGGAAGCGGGTGCGGACGGGCGCTTGGGCCCGTGGCAGACGGCCGGCTCCCTGCCGCGCGGCTGCACGGACCCCGGGGCGGTGGCAGCGCAAGGTGTCCTCCACGTGGCCGGCTGCGGGGACGTCGACGGCGGGCATGACCGGCTGGAATCCGCCTGGATTGGCCCCGACGGCCGCCTCGGCGCCTGGCGGAGCCTGCCGCTGCCGCTGCGTCTTGGCAGTACGGTGCTCGTCGAGGTCCGGGGCCGGCTTCTGCTCCTGGGCGGCGGCCTCGACGCGGGCTACAGCGACGCGGTCTTGGGCATCGAGCGCGGGGCAGACGGCTTCCCCGTCTCTGTACGCCGCGTCGGCTCGCTGCCGGAGGGCCTCGCGGCGTTCTCGTACGGGGTCATTCGGGACGAGATATGGCTCGGGGGTGGGTTTACCCATAGGGACGCCGCCAGGAAGGAGCTGACCGTCTCGGACCGCGTGGAGTCGGCCTCCGTCCGCTCCGACGGGTCGTTGTCGGGGTGGCGCCGCTCGAAAGGGCGGATCTCCCCGTCGGTGGCCCAGGGGGCGGGAGCGGTCGCCGGGGACGTCTTCCTGGCCTTGGGGGGCGCCGGCGCCTCCGGCAGGACGGATTCCATCTGGCGGTTCGGGCGGGAGGAACCGTGAGGTGCCCTCCGTTGACAGCCCGCGGAGGATGGTGTATCCTCCGTCGGACGGCGGACGAAAGTCAATTTACGGCATGACGGATGCGAGGGGACCAATGAGCGACTGCAAGACGAAGATGGGCAAGACGGCCGCGCTGGTGCTGGCCATCGTGCTGGGCGGCGGGCTCGTGATGCACGGCGTCACGAACGTCGGCCACGAAGCGGACCGCGCCGAGCTCCAGAAGCTGCGCGCCGCCTACGAGACCGCGATGAACACCGGCAACTTCACGACGCTGACGCCGATGCTCGACAAGGACTTCACGTACACGACCATCCTCGGCAACGACATCAAGTCCGCCGCGGAGTTCGAGGCCGCCTACAAGGCCGTCCAGACCGTCATCGGCGCCGCGAAGGGCGGGTCCTACACGGTCGCCGTCAACCCGGCCCTGGGCAAGACCAACTTCTGGGGCGACTTCGCGTTCACGCGCGGCACCTCCGACGAGACCGTCGTCACGGCCGAGGACGTCGCCGGCAAGGTCGTGAAGAAGACCAACAAGTTCGGGTCGCTCTGGTTCGCCACGGCGCACAAGGACAACGGGGCCTGGAAGCTCGTCCACGCCTACGCGATGTTCTCCAAGAACCCGTTCACCGACGCGCAGGTCGCGGCCTTCACGGCCTCCCTGCAGAAGGCGGCGGCCGCGCAGGCCGCTCCCGTCACGCCCGGAACGAAGTAAGTCTCTAAATGGGGCCGCCGCATCCTCTAGGGTGCGGCGGCCTTTTTTGGGTATAATCACGCGTCGGGCCTGTAGCTCAGCTGGGAGAGCGCTTGCATGGCATGCAAGAGGTCAGCGGTTCGATCCCGCTCAGGTCCACCATCTAAAGTCGAAAGCCCCCGAGAGGGGGCTTTCGCGTTTTGAGGCGGGGAGAGTCTAAAAGCGCCAGGTGCCCGACAGGTCCGCGCCCGGCAGAAGCCCTTGGGACGACGGCCGGTCCGTCGCCGCCGTCAGCGACCAGGCGACCGGCCCGGTCTCCCAATTGAGGCCGAAGGAGGCTTCCGGGGCGCGCGCTACGGGCTGGCTCACGCGCGCGCTCATCCAGAGATGCGCGAAAGGCCGGGTGCGTCCCGACAGAGACAGGAGGTCCGTGCCGAACCCGCGCCCGTGGAGCTGGAGCACGCTCAGGCTCAATCGCCCCTGCTCGGCCTGCGGCGCGAACCATGACGTGGTGAACATCCCCTGGCGTCCGCGGCGGACGGCGCTCTCGACCTTGCGCGCGCCGGCGACGAGCCCCAGGGGGTCGCCATCGAAGGCGGACGCCGGCTGCGCCAAGAGGGCCAGGCCGACGAGGAGCGCGCGCAGGCTCATACTCCCTAAGGATACGTCCCGGATGTTGATTTATTATGTCCGCGCCGCTATGCTGTCCTCCATGCGCCGGTCCTCCCTGGTCTTGGCGGCCCTGTTGGGAGCCTGCCGCGCCCACATGCCCGAACCTCTGCCGAAGCCCTTCTCATTTGCGATGTCCGACGGCGGCCGCGCCGTGCTCGAGCTCGAGCGCCTCAAGGACCGCTACCTGGCGTCTCCGGACGGCTGGATGTACTGGCAGGCCGTCGCGCAGTATCGGGCGCTGGCGGGCGACCCGGCGGGGGCGCTGGCCGCCTGGGACCGCCCGGGGGCCGAGGACCGCGGCGCGGCGCCGGACCTGTCCGCGGTCGGCCCCGAGGACGCCGTCACCCTCCTGCTGCGCGAAGCGGAGCGCCGCCAGGCCTTCTTCATCAACGAGGCGCATCACGTGCCGCGCCACCGCGCCTTCACCCGCTCCCTGTTGGCCGGCCTGAGGGCCCGAGGCTACCGCTACTTCGCCGCCGAGGCGTTCAGCGAGGTTGACCCGGAGCTGGTCTCGCGCGGAGGCCCGTCGCGGGCCACCGGGGGCTACGTAAACGACCCCCAGTTCGCGGAGCTCGTCCGAGAGGCCCTGCGCCTGGGCTTCGTGCCGGTGCCCTACGAGGACCAGGGCGGATGCTCGGACCCGCCCGAAGACCCGAACTTCTGCTCGAACCGCCGCGACCGCGTCCAGGCGGAGAACCTGAAGACCCGCGTCTTCGACCGGGACCCCCTGGCCAAGCTGGTCGTGCACGCCGGCTTCGACCACATCCGCAAGAACGGCCGCCCGGGGTGGAAGACGATGGCCGGGGAGTTCCGGCGCCTCACCGGCATCGACCCGCTGAGCGTGGACCAGGTGGAGCTCTCGGAGCATTCCTCCCCGGAATTCGAGAAGGCCGGCTATAAGGCCGCGCTCGAGGCCTTCAAGCCGGCGGGCAGCGTGGTGCTGGCCGCCTCCGACGGGACGGGCTGGGTCCAAGCCGGCGACGCGGGGGCTTACGACTTCCACGTGCTGCACCCGCGCTCCGTCACCCGTCAGGGCCGTCCGGACTGGGTGTTCGAGGGACGCTCCGCCGTCCCTCTGCCCGCGGGCCTGTGCCCCGAAGTCCCCTGCGCCGTCGCGGCCTATCGCGATGGCGACGACCCCGCCGACGTGCCGCCCGCCGACGCGTTCGTGGCCCGGGACCCCGCCGTCCGGCCGGCGCTCGCTCTGACGCCGGGGCGCTACCGGGTGCGGACGGCGGCCGGCGACAGGCCGGTGGAAGCGCGCTGATGAAGGACGTCGACCTGCGCTCCGACACCGTCACCTGGCCGACCCCGGCGATGCGCCAGGCCATGGCGGAGGCCGAGGTGGGCGACGACGTCTGCGGCGAGGACCCCACGGTCAACCGCCTCGAGGAAGCGGCGGCGCGGCTGACGGGCAAGGAGGCCGCGCTCTTCGTCCCGTCGGGGACCTTCGCCAACCAGTGCGCGCTCCTGACCCATTGCCGCTCGGGAGAGGAGGTGCTGTTGGCCGAGCGCTCCCACATCGTCCAGCACGAGGCGGGCGCCGCCGCCCTGCTGGCGCGCGCCCAGCTCCGGCCGGTCAGCCCGGGCTCCGCCCACCTCCTGCCGGAGGACGTCGCGGCGCGCATCCGGCCCGAGGGAGACGTGCATTATCCCCGCACCGGCCTCGTCTGCGTCGAGCAGGCCACCGGCGACGGCACGGTCGTGCCGCTGGCCGTCCTCGAGCGCGTGCGCCTCGCGGCCGGCCCCGTGCCGGTCCACATGGACGGCGCTCGCCTCTTCAACGCCGCCGCCGCGCTGCGCGTGGAGCCCGCCGCGGTCGCCCGCACCGCGGACTCGGTCATGTTCTGCCTGTCGAAAGGCCTGTGCGCCCCGGTCGGCTCGCTCTTGTGCGGCTCGAGCAGCTTCATCTCACGCGCCCGCCGCAACCGCAAGCGGATGGGGGGCGGGATGCGCCAGGCCGGGGTGCTCGCGGCGGCGGGGCTGGTCGCCCTGCGGGAGGTCCTGCCCGGCCTCAAGGACGACCACGCCAAGGCCAAGCGCCTCGCACAACGGCTGCGCTCGGTGACCGGCGTCGAGGTCCTGCGCGAGCCCGAGATCAACCTGCTCTTCTGCCGGCTCCCGCGCCTCGACCGCAGCGGCGAGACTTTGGCGGAGGCCTTGAAGGCCAAGGGCATCCGCATCTATCCCGACGAGGCCGGGGTCTTCCGCTTCGTCACCCACCGCTGGGTCACCGACGAGGGCCTCGAGGCCTTCGCGTCCGCGCTGGCCGCCGAGCTCGCTTGAGCCTTCAAGACGCCTTCGCGCCGGGGCAGTGGCCCGAGCGCTTCAGCGTCCGCGCCTACGGGCTGCTGCGGCGGGACGGCAAGGTCCTGATGGCGCGCTCGCGCTTTAAGGGCAAGACCTTCGTGAACTTCCCCGGGGGCGGCGTCGAGGTCGGGGAGGCGCCGCTTGAGGCCCTGAAGCGCGAGTTTCGCGAAGAGACCGGGCTCGAGGCGCGGGTGAAGCGCCTGCTCTTCGCCTCGGAGGGTTTGCACGTGTCCGGCCAGGCGCCGCTCCAGCTCGTCAGCCTGTTTTGGGAGGTCGAGGCGGACGGCGAGCCGCGTCTCGAGGGCAACGGCGACGACGTCGTGCACAACTTCTGGTGCGCCCCGGCGGACGCGCCGCGGCTCGAGATGTTCCCGGCCGACCTCGAGTTCCTCGACCGGGTCCTGCTGCGGTGAAGAAGGACGGCGACGGGGAGCTCGTCGAGCGCGGGACTTTCCGCTTCGACCCGGCGGCCGCCGCGGAGAAGCTCGCCGAATACCAGCTGCCCGACGCCCGCGACTTCCTGGTCCCCTGGCTGAGGGCGGCGGGTGCTTCCGGGGCGAAACGGGTCTCGGCCGGCGTCGTGGACGGGGCCCTGACCTTCTCGTTCGACGGCGACGCGCCTTCCCCCGCGGCGCTCTCGGACCTGGTCTCCGGCCTGCTCGGCGCCGAGGGCGGCGAAGCGGAGCGCCACCTCGCCTACGGGGCGCTGGCCCTGCGCCGCCTGGAGCCCGGCTCGGTGGCGGCGGCGCGCGAAGACGGCCGGACCGTCATCCGAGTCCGCTGGGCGGGAGGGGGCCCCGCGGCCGCGGCCCTCAAGCGGCTGCGGGCCGCTTACGGCATGAGCGAGACGGAACTGACCATCGACGGGGAGCCGGTCCCGGACCCCGCCAAGGCGCCCGAGCCCGTGAAGGCCTGGCGCGGGACGCGGACCCGCGTCGCGCTCTTCGAGGACGTCCTCTCGCCCGGCGACGGCCGGATGCGGGTCTACGTGCGGGGGGCCTTGGCCGAAGAGGTCCCGGTGAGCCTGGGGGGGCGCTACACCGCGTACGTCGCCAACGACCGTTTCGCGCTGTCGCTGTCGCAATCCGCTGTCATCAAGGACGCGCGCTTCGGGAAGGTCGTCCGGAGGCTCGAGCGCCTTCGGCGGCGCCTTTCGCATCTCCCGCCCTCGCCGGCGACCCGGGCCCGGAGCGCGGCGACGGTCGCCGCCGCCGCCGCCGCCGCCGCGGCCTTGGCCGGCCTCGGCTACTGGGCCGCGGCCCGGGTCCTGCTGCCTTAGCGCCGGGCTCTGAGCGCGCGCGAGAGCTCGTCGTAGAGCAGCACGCTCGAGCGGATGCTCTTCTGGAAGTCGCCCAAGTGCAGCGACTCGTTCTCCGAGTGGGGGTTCGAGTAGGGGTCCTCGACGCCGATGAGGAGGGCGGGCACGCCGCCCAAGGCCTGCGAGAAGGGCTCGACGAACCCGATGGAGCCTCCGGTGCCGATGAAGGTCGCCTTGCGGCCGAAGCCCTCGGTGAGCGCCTTGGCCGCCGCGGCGAACGCCGGGCCCGAGGGGTCGGTCAGCCACCAGGAGGCCAGCGCGGCGGCGCCGAACTCGACTTTCACGCCCCAGGGGGCGTTCTTCTTCAAGTGCGCCTGCACGAGGCGCGCCGTCTGCGCGGGGTCCATGTCGGGGACGATGCGGATGCCGACGTGCGCCCAGGCCGACTCGTTGATGATGTTGGCCACGGACTTCCGGGAACTGGCCTCGATGGCGTTCACGGATACCGAGGGCTCGCGCCACATCTTGACGACGGGCGAGCTCTTCCCGCCGATGGTCGCGACGCCGGGCAGGACCATGGCCTGCTTGCGGAAGTCCTTGTCCGTGTAGCCGAGCGAGGCGTAGCTCGCGGCTTCGACCTTGTTGGGCTTGCGCACGTTCTTCCAGAGCGCCGGGACGTTCAGGCGGCCCTCCGCGTCCGTCAGCGTGCCGAGCATCTTCGCGAGCGCGATGACGGGGTCCACCAGCGGCCCGCCCCACATGCCGGAATGCAGAGGATGGTCGGCCGACTTCACCGTCACGTCGAAGGCGACGATGCCGCGCAGGCTGGTGGTGACGCTCGGCAGGCCGGTGTCGTAGTTGCCGGTGTCGGTCAGCACCATCGCGTCGGCCTTCATCAGCTTCTTATATTTCTTCAAGAAGCGCGGCAGGTTCTCGGAGCCGATCTCCTCCTCGCCCTCGATGAGCACCTTGACGTTCAAGGGGAGCTTGCCCGCGGTGCTCAGCCAGGAGGCGATGGCGGCGCCGTGGACCACGATGCCGGCCTTGTCGTCGGCGGTCCCGCGGCCCCACAGGCGGCCGGCGCGGACGGTGGGGACGTAAGGCGGGCTCTTCCAGAGCTTTTCGCGGCCGACCGGCTGCACGTCGTGGTGCGCGTAGAGCAGCAAGGTCGGCGCGCCGGGCGCGCCCAGCCACTCGCCGTAGACGTAGGGGTGGACGCCGGGCAGGCGCAGGACCTGGACGTTCTTCAAGCCGCAGCGGCCCAGGTAGGCGGCGACGGCCTTGGCGGAGCGCTCGACCTCGGCGGGGGGGTGGCCGGGGAAGGAGCAGGAGGGGATGCGGGCGAGGGCGGAGAGGTCTTCGACAAACGACTTCCGCTTGGATTCGGCGTATCGGAGAGCGGGCTTCGTGTCCATGGGCGGATACTACTATAATCGTCCCGTGGGCTCCCCCGTCAAGAATCTGCACCCCGCCGAGGTCGTCGAGCGCGCGCGCAAGGCCCGCGAGGCGCAGGCGGTGTGGGCGCGCTACTCGCTCACGCAGCGGGTGCGGGCCCTGCGCGGCCTGTGGGCCCACCTGATGCGCGAGCGCGGCCGCCTCGCCGCCGTCATCCACGAGGAGACCGGCAAGCCCCTGGCCGAGGTCGAGGCCATGGACGTGGACGCCGCGGCGCTCATCCTGCGGCACTTCACGAAGAACGCCCACCGGCTGCTCCAGGACCGCGCGGTGCCGCTGCCCTGGTTCCTCCTCAACAAAGAGGCCCACGTGCGCTACGCCCCGCGCGGCGTCATCGCGCTCGTCACCCCGTGGAACATGCCCTTCCTCATCCCCTTCGGCGACATGGTGCCGGCCCTGCTCGCCGGCAACGCGGTGCTGCTCAAGCCCTCGGAGTGGACGACCAAGACCGCGCTGTATCTGGCCGACCGGATGCGCGCCTCCGGGCTCTTCCCGGAGGGCCTGCTGCAGGTCTGCGTCGGCGACGGCGCGGTGGGCGCCGAGGTCTTGAAGCACGCCGACATGGTCCTCTTCACCGGCTCGACGGCGACGGGGCGCAAGGTCGCGGCCGCGGCCGCCGAGCGCCTGATCCCCTGCGTGCTGGAGCTCGGCGGCAACCATGCGATGATCGTCGCCGCGGACGCCCCGCTCGAGCGCGCCGCGAAGGCCGCGGTCTGGGGCCGCTTCGCGAACTCCGGGCAGATCTGCGTGGGCGTCGAGCGCTGTCTGGTCCACGAGGCCGTCTACGACGCCTTCTGCGCGCGCCTCGAGGCCGAGGTGAAGACTCTGCGGGCGGGGTCCCCGGGGACCTACGAGCAGGACCTCGGGCGCCTGATCTTTCCCGGCCAGCTGGCCGTCGTCGAGCGCCATCTGGCGGACGCCCGGGAGAAGGGGGCCCGGGTGGTGGGCGGGGAGACCGACGCGGGCCGCACGACCTCGTCTCCGGCCCTGGTCTTCGACGCGAAGCCCGGCATGCTGGTCATGAGCGAGGAGACGTTCGGTCCCGTCCTCTCCGTGATGAAGGTCGCCCGGGTGGACGAGGCCCTCATCATCGCCAACGCCGGACGCCACGGCCTCGCCGCGAGCGTCTGGACCCGGGACCTCGAGAAGGGCGCCGAGTGGGCGTCCCTCCTCGAGGCCGGGCTCGTCAGCGTCAACGACGTCCTCATCCATTACGCGGCCTGCTCTTTGCCCTTCGGCGGGTGGAAGGACTCGGGGCTCGGCCGCCGCCACGGCGACCAGGGTCTGCGCATGTTCTGCGAGGAGCAGTCGCTCGTCATCCACGAATGGCCGGCCGACACTCCCGACCTGTGGTGGTTCCCGTACGGCCGCCTCAAGTCGCGCGCCCTGGCCTTCCTCGCCCGCCTGGGGTGACGTGCGCCTGGGCCTCCACCTCTCGGTGCGGCAGGGCCCGCGGGCGGCGCTGTCCCGGGGCCTCGACCTAGGCCTCGAAGCCCTCCAAATACTCCCCTACCGCCGCCGTCCGGGCGAGGATGAGGGCTTCCGCTGGGAGAAGCCGGACCCCGCCGAGGCGCGCGAGCTCTCCGCGGCGGTCGCGCGCGGGGCCGTCGGCCGCCTGGCCGTCCATTCCCGTTATGTGCCGTTTCTGGCGTCCACGGACCCCGAGTCGAGGAGGCGGTCCCGGGAGCTCCTCGCCCGCGAGCTGGGGTTCGCCCGCGACCTGGGCGGGCGGGAGTTCGTCCTGCATCTGGGAGCCTATTCTCCCGGCTCGGACCCGGCGGAAGGGACCCGCATCTTCGCCGAGGGCGTGGCCGAGGCCTACGCCGGGGTCCCCGACGCGCCCCGCCTCGTGATGGAGAACGTCCCGGGCGGCGGGCGACGGATGGGGGGCCGCCTCGAGGACCTGGCGGCCCTGCGCACGGAGCTTGCGGCGCGGGGCGTGCCGTCGAACGTCTGCCTCGACACCGCCCACGCCTGGGCCGCCGGCTACGACGTCGCCAGCGCCGCGGGCATGGACGCCTTCCTCGACGCGGCCGCCGCGCTCTTCGGGGCGCCGGCCGTGACGCTCTTCCATTTAAACGACACCCAGGCCGAGCCCGGCTCGAACCGCGAGCACCACGAGCATTGGGGCCAGGGGCGGCTGGGCGCCGCGGGCCTCAAACGCCTCCTGACCCGGCCGGATTTTTCCCACGCGGCGGGCATCCTCGAGATGCCGCCCGGGCGCGACGAGGAGAACCTCGCCTACGTGCGCGCAGTACGAAACGATTGAACAGGGAGTTTCAGAGAGGTTCAGGGAGACGGATTTCATTTTCTTAAATGAAACCCTTCCCTGATACTCTCTGAAACTCCCTGTAGAACCTTAACTCTAGGTCAGAACTCTAAGGTAAAGCCGTCGCGGGCGGCGTGGACGGCGATGCCGGCCCCGCGCTCGTCGAGCACGGCGGCGGCGGCGGCTTCCATCTGGGCGAGCTGCTCCTCGCCGTAGGACGGGTCCGCGTGCCAGAGGATCAGGCGCTTGATCTCGTTGTCGGCGGCGAAGGCGGCGGTGGAGCCGACGGAGGAATGGCCGTCGTTCTTGTGCGCCTCGTGGTCGGCGTCCGAATAGCGGGCGTCGTGCACCAGCAGGTCCGCCCCGCGGATGAGCCGGCCGATCTTCTCGTCGTAATCCTGGTGGGCCGTGGCTTCGGCGCCGTAGAGCTCGGCGTCGGGGCTGAAGACGACGCGCCGGCCGGCGGCGTCGAGCATGTAGCCCATCGCGGTCCCGGGATGGTTCAGGTAGAACGGGGTCAGGCGCACGTGGGGCGCGATCTCGTAGGAGTCCTCTTTGAGCTCATGGAGCTTGAGGGAGGCCTTCACGGGGCGGGGGTCGGCCGCGTAGGACCGCTTCACCGCCTCGCGCAGCTCGTTGGCGAGGCTCGAGCCGGGCTCCTTGGGGCCGCCGACGCGCAAGGCGAAGCCCTCTTGGCGCAAGAGCGGGTTGAGCCCCAGCCCGCCCACGTGGTCGGCGTGGAAGTGGGTCAGGAGCCACCAGGCTTCCTTGAAGCGGC
>SCTT01000138.1 GCA_004322435.1 bacterium | reverse complement strand
CCCCAAACGTCGAGCGCGCCGGCGGTGTGCCCGCCGCAGGTGGAATGATAGAACGCGGGCAGGGGCTTGCCGTTGTAGAGGAGGATGCGCCCCGCCGTGTCGCGCACGGCCTTGCGCACCAGCTCCGACTCCGTGGTCAGCCCCGTGTAGACCTGCGAATAGTTGTCGTCGGTGAGGTCGAAGGCGGCGTCGGGGCCCCGCCCCAGCCGGGCCAGGGCGTAGGTGCGGGCGACGACGGCCTGGGCCTTCAGGGCCTCGAGCGGCCAGTCGGGGCTCATCTCGTGGGGCAGCACGCCGAACAGGTACTCCTCGAGGCCCAATTCGTCGATCACCGTGACGGTGCCGTCGACGTTCGGCCGGAACAGGAGGTTGCCGCGGTAGCGCCGCTCCCCGATGGTGATGAACTCGTCGGCCTTGCCGGGCAAGAGGCGCGCCGGGCCCTTCAAGAGATGCGGCCCGAACACCAGCCGGGGCTTGCCGTCCTTGCCCTTCTCCGCCTCGACCTTGTACGCCTTCCCCGCCTTGAGCGCCGTCAGCTCGCCGGTGGCCTGGTCCACCGCGCGGAAGGACCCGGTGGGCGTGAAGGAGACGCTGGGGGCCTTCTGGAAGAGCGCCACGGCGACCAGGCGGTCGGCCCGGCGCTCCGCTCCCGGGTCGGCCTTCCCCGGCCCGGCGGCTAGCGCCAGCAGGGACGCGAGGACGGCTCGGCTCATGCGAACAGTTCGCCGAGGCGGGCGGGGGGCTTGACCCCCAGGTGCTCGAAGGCGGCCTTCGTGGCCATGCGGCCGCGCGGGGTGTGCTGCAGGTAGCCGATCTGGATGAGGAAGGGCTCGACGACGTCGGTCAACGTGTCGACCTCTTCCGACACCGCCACGGCCAAGGTCTCGACGCCCACGGGGCCGCCGCCGAACTTCTCGGTCAAAACCCTCAAGAAGCGGCGGTCCAAGGAGTCGAGGCCGTTCTGGTCCACCTCGAGCTTGTCCAAGGCGGACTTAGCGGCGTCGCGGGTGATGACGCCAGTGCCTTCCACTTCGGCGAAGTCGCGCACGCGGCGCAGCAGGCGGTTGGCGATGCGTGGAGTCGCGCGGCTGCGCCGGGCGATTTCCTCGCAGCCGCCGGTATCGGCCGAGATTCCCAACAGGCCCGAAGACCGCCGTACGATGGACGTCAGCTCGGGCAAAGTATAGAAGCCCAAATGGCCGACGATGCCGAAGCGGTCGCGCAGCGGGCCGGTCAGCAGGCCGGCGCGGGTGGTCGCGCCGACCAAGGTGAAGCGCGGCACGGCCAGCTTCACCGTCGAAGCCATCGGCCCCTTCCCGGTCTGGATGTAGAACGTGAAGTCCTCCATCACGGGGTACATGGACTCTTCGACGAGGCGGTTCAAGCGGTGTATTTCGTCGATGAAGAGGACGTCGCCCTCGGAGAGGTCGGTCAACAGGGCGGCCAGATCGCCGACGCGCTCCAAGATGGGGCCCGAGGTGGTGCGCAGGTTGACTCCCAGCTCGCGCGCCAAGATGGAGGCCAACGTGGTCTTGCCGAGGCCGGGGGGGGAGTAGAACAGGCAGTGGTCGAGCGGCTCCTTGCGCCGCTTGGCGGCCTCGATGAAGACCTTGAGGTTGTCCTTGAGCTTGTCCTGCCCGACGAACTCGGCCAAGGTCTTGGGGCGCAGGGCGCGGTCAAAAGGCTCCTCGTCCTTGAGCGCGTCCTTGGCCAGGGGTCCTTCTTTCTTCGTCATAGCCGCCTCAGCGCCTGGCGCACGAGTTCCTCGACGGCGGCCTCGCGCCCGGCCAGGTCGCGCCGCACTCCGTCGAGCGCCTCGCGGGCCTCGGCGGGCTTGTATCCCAGGGCCGCCAGCGCCTCCATCGCGCGGGCGGAAGGGCCGGACTCGGGCAAACCGGGCAGCGAGACGGAGACTGCGGCCATCCCGGCGGGTACGCCCAGCACGTCCTTAAGGCCGGCGACCAGCTTCTCGGCGGTCTTGCGCGAGAAGCCAAACACCTTGGACAGCGCCGCCGCGTCGTTGGCCGCGACGGCCCTTCTGAACTCGGGCAGCGAGCGCGACGCCTTATCCAGCGCCTCTAGCGCCTTCTTGCCGCCCATGCCGGGGACTTCGCGCAGGGCGCCGAAGAGGTCCTTCTCCTCGCGGGAGCGAAATCCGTAGAGGGTAGTCGTGCCGCCGTAGAGGGCCGCCGACTCTACCACGTGGAGAAAAGCGTCGGCGCCGGGGGCGAGGTGCGACGCGGAGTGCGCGGTCACCAAGACCTCGTAGCCCACGCCTCCCGCCTCGACGATGACGCGCACGCCGTCGGTCTCGAGGACGGTTCCTCTGAGGGTTGCGATCACCGTCCGCCTCCCACGCGGTCGAGTACCTTCAAACCTTTCACGCGACCGGCCCTGAGATGGCAGAGGGCGATGGCCGCCGCGTCGGCGACGTCGTCGGGGCGCAGGGGTTCCTTCAAGCCCAGGGCCGTCTGGGTCATCTTCTGCATCTGGGCTTTGGCCGCCGTTCCCGAGCCGGTCAGGGCGCTCTTCACCTGTCTGGGGTTGTACTCGGCGACTTCGAGGCCGGATTCGGCGATGGCCAAGAGAACGACGCCTCTGGCTTGGAGTGTTGCCCGCACGGTGTGGGCGATTTGCAGGAAGAACATCTCTTCGACGGCGACGGACTCGGGAGCGTGATTGGAGATGACGTCTTTAAGCCCCTTGAAGATGAGCTGGAGCCTTTCCGGCAGGGGGGTGCGGGGGGAGGTCTTGATGAGACCGGCGTCCACTAAGCGGCCGCCCGTGCCGGCCGATTCCAAAACGGCCCAGCCCGTCTCGGACACCCCGGGGTCGATGCCGAGGACCCGGGCCACTATTTGCCCAGAACGGCCATCAGCTCGTCGGGAATCTCGAAGTTCGCGTAGACGTTGGCGATGTCGTCGTGCTCCTCGAGCATGTCGATCATCTTGAGGTTCTTCTCGGCCATGTTCTTGTCGAGCGCCACCTGCGTCTTCGGGAGCATCGTCACTTCGGCGGAGCCGGGGTTGGCTCCTTTGGCCTTGAGGCCGTCGCGGACCTTCTCGAAGGCGTTCGGGGCGGTGAGGACTTCGTAGCCGTCGTCGTCTGTTTTAACGTCGTCGGCACCGAGCTCAAGAGCCAGCTCGATGAGGG